>VGIE01000355.1 GCA_016867955.1 Betaproteobacteria bacterium | reverse complement strand
CCATGAACGGATTGCCTGCTGCGACATCTACCGGGCGGGAGACGGCGTGCATGCCCAATGGCTCCTGAATCGCGCCCGTACGCTGGGGCTGCTGCGGCGCGCGGCACAGGCCCTCAGCCCATGGCACCGCTACACGCTGGCTGCGGAACGCAGGCTGTTTTCCAGCCCGCAGCTGCGCGCCGTGATCTGCAACTCGCAAATGGTCGCAAACGAAGTCCGGGAGCACTTCGGCGTGGCCGAGGGCAGGCTGCGCGTCATCCACAACGGTGTGGACCTCGAGCGTTTTCACCCGGGCCTGCGTGCGCAGTGGGGCGCGCCCATGCGAGCACGGCTGGGTATTCCCGACGAGGCCATGGCGTTCCTGTTTCTCGGCTCGGGCTTCGAACGCAAGGGCGTAGGCCGGCTGCTCGATGCATTCGCGGCCATCGCCGCGGAGCGCCCGGATGCGCATCTCGTCGTGGTCGGCGACGACCGTCACGCAAGGAGTTTTTCCGCGCGCGCCAGGGCGCTGGGCCTGGTCTCACGCGCGCATTTTGCGGGGGCGCAGGCCGATCCGGCGCCGTGGTTCGGCATGGCCGACTGCTTCGTGCTCCCCACCTTGTATGACCCGTTCCCTAATGCGGCGCTGGAGGCCATGGCCTGCGGCCTGCCCGTGCTGACCTCGACGCAGTGCGGCGCCGCGGAGCTGGTTGCCGCCGGCGTCAATGGCTGGGTCTGTGACGCGCTCGATACGACGACGCTGGCGCGCCGCCTTGCCGCGTTGGATCCAGCCGGCGCCCGGCGCATGGGCGAAGCCTCACGGGCTGTGGCCAAGCGCCATTCACTCGCGCTGATGTCTGAGCGCCTGCACACGCTGTTTGGCGAGCTCCTTTCAGCCGGCTAGCTGTGATGGCCCAATAGGTTGTTTCTGTTCATTCGGACTGAATTTGAGAGACTGGAAGGTGCGACCCATTCCACATCTTCCAAAGGATCAGCCGAATGAACACTCATAAGAATGCCCGACTTACCTACGCGCGTCGATTGGAGATGGTCAAGATGATCACCGAAGGCGGACTGACACCCTCCGAGGCGGCAGCCGAGGTGGGGGTCAGTCCGCCCACTGGCCGTAAGTGGTACGGGCGCTGCCTGTCCCAAGGCGAGGCCGGGCTGCAGGATCGTTCCTCGCGCCCAAGGGTCAGCCCGCGGCAACTCGCCCCTGCCAAGGCGCTGGCGATCGTCGAGTTGCGCCGCCGGCGCCTGATCCAAGCCCGCATCGCGACCAGCCTCGGGCTCTCCAAGAGCTCCGTGGGTCGAGTGTTGGCCAAGGCGGGACTGTCGCGACTGAGGGACCTTGATCCCTGCGAGCCAGTGGTGCGCTATGAGCACGCCGCCCCCGGCGATCTGATTCATATCGACACCAAGAAGCTCGGGCGTATCGAGCGCATGGGCCATCGCATCACCGGCGATCGACGCCACAGCGTGGACGGGGCGGGTTGGGAGTTCCTGTTTGTGGCCATCGATGACCATGCGCGAATCGGGTTCACCGACATGTACCCCGATGAGCGTAAATCCAGTGCTGTGCAGTTCCTGGACAACACGGTGGCCTACTTCCGTTCCCTTGGTGTGAGGGTGCGTCGCCTGCTCACCGACAACGGTTCGGCATTCCGCTCCAAAGCCTTCGCCAAGGCCTGTCGTCGGCTGCACATCAAACACAGCTTCCCCCGACCATATCGGCCGCAGACCAACGGCAAGGCCGAACGCTTCATCCAGTCGGCCTTGCGTGAGTGGGCCTACGGCATACCCTACAGCCATTCTTCGGAGCGCACTGACATGCTCAATCGCTGGGTCCATCATTACAATTGGCACCGCCCCCATCAGGGGATTGGTGGTTTAGCCCCTATCAGTCGCCTGGTTCAGTCCAGAAACAACCTCTTGACGCTTCACAGCTAGCGCACCTGGAGGTTCCGGTCCGGCCGCCCGCGAATGCAGCCTCGCCGGCGCTACGTCTGCAGCCCGGACGGCGCTTGGTCGAGAGCCGGGAATTGCCTGAAAACTGTTACAATTCAACATTTTCCAGAAGAGTCTCGGCGCTGCGGACGCGGCACCAGGGGCCCGGGGGTCATTGATTGGTGAACCGCACGAGCCGCGAGCTTTACCTGCGCCTGCTGGGCTACGTCCGGCCGCATTGGCGCATGTTCGCCCTGTCCCTGCTGGCCATGGTGCTCACCGCGGCTACCGAGCCCCTGTTCCCGGCCATGATGAAGCCGCTGCTCGACGGCAGCTTCGTCAACCGCGACACCTCGAACCTCTACCTCATCCCGCTCTCCATTCTCGGCATCTTCCTGCTGCGGGGCACGCTCACTTACGTGTCGTCGTACACCATGGGATGGGTGTCCAACCGCCTCATCCTCGACATCCGGCAGGCCATGTTCGATCGCCTGCTGGCGCAGCCGATGAGGTACTTCGACAACCAGTCCTCCGGCATGCTGATTTCCAAGGTGTCGAACGATGTCGGCGGCGTGATTGACGCGGCAACCACGGTGCTGACCGTGCTGGTCCGCGAGACCCTGACGGTCGTCGGCCTGCTCGCCTGGATGCTCTACCTCAACTGGAGGCTGACGCTCATTACGCTGATCATCGCGCCGGGCATCACCCTGGCGATCCGGCTGTTCTCCAAGCGTATGCGCGACATGAGCCGGGAGTCGCTCAAGGCCACGGGCAACCTGACCCAGGTGCTGGAGGAGTCCATCGAGTGCCAGAAGGTGGTGAAGGTGTTCGGCGGGCAGGCCTACGAGGCGGGCCGCTTCGACCGTGCCGCGCAGGCCTTGCGGGGCTTCAACATGCGTCAGACCATCGCCGCCGCGGCCACGGTGCCCATTTCGCAGTTCTTCGCCGCCATCGCCCTGGCGGTCATCATCACCATCGCGGTATCCGAATCGGCGGCCAACGCCCTCACTGTCGGTGGCTTCGTCTCGTTCATCACCGCCATGCTGATGCTGCTCTCGCCGCTCAAGCACCTGGCGGATGTGAACGCGCCGTTGCAGCGGGGCCTGGCTTCGGCCGAGAGCGTGTTCGCCCTGCTGGATTCTGCGCCCGAGCCCGATGCCGGCACGCGGCGGCTGGAGCGTGTCAAGGGGCGCATTGAGTTGCAGGGCGTGAGCTTCACCTATCCCGGGGCCGGCCGGCCGGCGCTGGACGCCGTGGATCTGGTCATCGAGCCAGGCGAGACCGTCGCGCTGGTCGGGCCCTCGGGGGGTGGCAAGACGACGTTGGTGAACATCCTGCCGCGCTTCTATCTGCCGGATGCCGGACGGGTGCTGGTCGACGGAGTCGATTTCCGCGAGGTAACGCTGGCCAGCTTGCGGGCCAACATTGCGCTGGTCA
>VGIE01000354.1 GCA_016867955.1 Betaproteobacteria bacterium | reverse complement strand
GGAACTTCAGCACGGACCCGTCGCTGCGCAGGGCCGAACATCGGGCCATCTCGCTGTTTCCTTGCCTCGATTCTGCTCCTGTCCGGCAGGCTCCTCTCGCGACAAGGACCCCCATCCAGCAACCTCTAGGCCGGCGCTTCAGGCTCGAGCCGAATTCCAACGCGTTCACCGTGCTGCTGGCGCTGGTCACTGCCATGCAGGCCATCGGCACCATCTTCACGCTGCCGTCCATAGCCACGGACTTGGGCAGCACGCCGGACCGCGCCCGGCTCACGCTCAGCCTGTACCTCGGCGGCTTCGCCTGCGGGCAGATCCTGTTCGGCGCGCTGTCCGACCGCCACGGACGCCGCCCGGTGCTGCCGGGCGGGATGCTGCTGTTCACCCTCGCCGACGTGGGCTGCGCGCTGGCCACCGACTTCCGGATGCCGTTCGCGATGCGCGCGCTGCAGGGCTTTGCCGGCGGCGCCGGCATGATCCTCGGTCGCGCCATCGTGCGCGACCTGTTCGAGCGCGAGCGCGCGCAGTTGGCCATGTCGGTGCTGGTGGGCGTGATGACCATGGTGCCCATGCTGTCGCCCTTTCTCGGCGGACTGGTGATGGAGATCACCGCCTGGCGCGGGCTGTTTGTCATCCTGGCCCTGCTCAGCGCGCTGCTCACCGCGTTCACCTGGCTATTGATCGAGGTGTCGATCTCTAGCCGCGTCGATCATTTCCTTCCTCGTGTTCACGCTGGTGGCGGCGCATTACTCGCCGGCGCGCAATGCGGTACCGCGCTGACCCATACGCGGCAGTCGCGGGCATTCACCTCGAGCCGGTTGCAAGACGGAACTCGTAACGGCCCGGCATGGGGGAGCAAAAGGGGATGTTTCCCCTCGCGCCGCCGGGAACTCGTAGACTCCGCAGCATGGCCATTGCACTGACAGGTCTCCCTGCCCGCTTCGCGCCGCAGCGCCGGCCCCGGCTCGCCCGCGCATTCGCGCTCGCCCTCGCGCTTGCCCGCTCAGGCAACCTCGCCCACCCCGCCGCACCGGATGTCGCCGCGCGTGCGCGGATGCTGGAGGACATCGCCGCAATGGCCGGTGCCACCGCGGCCGAAACGGGCCGCGCGGCGATCTCCGCGAACGTAATGGCGGCGATGTCTCGGGTACCGCGGCCGCGCTTCGTGTCGCCGCCGCTTGCCGCCAGCGCCTGGGACAACCGTCCGCTGCCGATCGGCGAGGGGCAGACCATCTCGCAGCCCTTCATCGTCGCCCTCATGACCGACCTGCTCGAACTCAGGGCCGGCGACTCCGTGCTCGAGTTCGGCACCGGATCGGGCTACCAGGCCGCCTTGCTTGCGGAACTCGTCGCCAACGTCTACACCATCGAGATCGTCGCGCCGCTCGGCCGCAAGGCCGCCGCCACGCTTGCGGCGCTCGGCTACCGCAACATCAATACGCGCATCGGCGACGGCTACGCCGGCTGGCGCGAATATGCCCCCTACGATGCCATCATGGTGACGGCGGCGGCGCCCGAGGTACCGGCGGCGCTCATCGAGCAACTGCGTCCCGGCGGGCGGCTGGTCATCCCGGTGAGCGGCAGCGCTGAAGTGCAGGCATTGCTCCTCCTCCACAAGCAGGCCGATGGCCGCACGCTGTCGCGGCGCGTGCTGCCCGTGCGCTTCGTGCCGCTGGTGCGCGGCGCCCCGGCGAAGTAGCGCGCGTCACGCGGCCCGCCAGCGGTGCGGCGCGCAGGGCACATCGCTCACGGACTCAGGCGCTGCGGAAGCGCGACAGGCGGATCAGCAGGATGGCAACGAAAGGTGCGGCGAAACCGATTGCGGTGATGGTGATCAGCAGCATGCCGAGTTCGCCGTAATCGGCCGGCGTGGCGATCGCTCCGGTGGCGCGGTCCTTCACCTCGCGGGTGACGGTGAACACGCCGTTCAGGTACCGGGTGCCCAGCTGCGACGCCGACAGCGCGAGGTTGGTGAACGAGGCCATCACCGCAAAAAAGGTGGCCTTGAGGCGCTCGGGTGCGGAATTGGCGATCCAGGCCAGCATCGGGATCATTGCAATCTGCCCCAGCGGCGACTCCAGCGCGGTGTCGACGATGGCGATGAAGCGCGCATCCACTACCCCGCCGGTTCGCGCCGCGGTCCATTCATGCAGCCCGTAGTACATGCCGATGGTCGGCAGGGCGAGTGCCGTGCCCGCGACCGTTAGAAAGCCGACGATATAGACGATGGATCGCTCCGCCATGAAGCGCCGGAAAATGAACATGCCGGCGAGCGTGAGGGTGCTGGTGATCAGCGACAGCGTGGCGAGGAACTGCTGGTCGAAGCGGAGCTCGTCGATGAACCACCAGGTGGCGCCGGCCCCCGGTCCGGGCAGCGCGCGAAAGACGAATATCACGATGGCCGTGCCCACGAGCACATTGCGCGGCCGGGGATCGAGCTCGCGCACGAGGCGGGATATGAGAAAGATGACGATGGCCATGGACGCGGCGAAGACCAGCTCCTGGGCATAGGCGACCTTGCCCACGCCCAACGACACCGACACCGCCGCGAACACCAGCCCGCCGCCGAGGATCCACCAGTTCACCGCCGGGCGCTCCACCCTGCGCTCGACCAGGCCGGCGATCTCCTCGCCGGTCAGCCCGCGCCCGGCAAGTCGCCGCCCCTCGCGGTGGCGAATCCAGGTGGCGAGCAGCACACCCGCGACCGACAGCACCGGAATGACCAGCGCCAGCTCGTAGATGAAACGGTAAGCCTCGGCCTTTCCCGCCTCGGGCAAATCGGCCACGCCTGCGAGCAGGACCACGTTCGCGCCCGCCACCAGCAGGGTCCCGCCGATGATGGCGACGCGCCCCAGGGTCTGCATGGTGGTATGCATCAGGCGGCGCAGGTCGTCGGCAAGCGGGACGCCCGACGCGTCGTGGCGCGGCACGGCCTCCACCGTCATGGCGTCGGCGACAACGTCCTGCACCACATAGCCGATCGGCGCGAGCAGCACGGCGAGCACGTACCAGGTTTCCACCGGCATGACTGCCGTCATCCGCGACGGATCGCCCAGCAGCCCGACCATGATCAGCAGGCTTGCCGCGATCAGACCGGCGCCGAGGTAGACGAGCAGCGATTTCCAGCGCCACATGAGGTCCACCAGATGGCCCAGCGGCATCTTCAGCGCCCAGGGCAGCCCCGCCCAGAAGCCCAGCGCCGCGAGGAATTCCGCCGACAGCCCAAGGCGCTCCTTGACGTAGAACGCGCCGACAATGCCGGTCAGTCCGGACACCCCCGCGGCCGCATAGACCATCAGCGGCGGCAGGTACGACAGGCGCATCTGCCGGCCGAGTTCCAGGAAGTTGCGGTCGATCCAGGCGAGGACAGGGT
>VGIE01000353.1 GCA_016867955.1 Betaproteobacteria bacterium | reverse complement strand
GAGCCCGACGCCGTCCAGCCCCTCGAGCAGGATCTTGCGCCGCGTGGCATCGATCTCGAAGGTGTAGGTGACGTCATCGGGGCCAGTGATGGTCTGCGACTCGAGGTCGACGATGGTGGCTTTCCCGCCGCTGGCCTTCTCGACCGCCTCGCCTAGCGCATGCAGCTGTTCGCGCGGCAGCGTGATGGGCAGGAGGCCCATGCGGAAGCTGTTGTTGTAGAAGATGTCGCCGAAGCTCTCCGCCACCACGGCGCGGATGCCGTAGCCGAGCAGCGCCCATACCGCGGTTTCGCGCGAGCTGCCGCAGCCGAAGTTGTTGTGCGAGACGATGATCTTCGAGCCACGGTACGCCGGCTGGTTGAGGATGAAGTCCGGGTTCTCGCTGCCGTCGGGCCTGTAGCGCAGGTTGTGGAACAGGTCCTTGCCGAAGTCGCTCTTGATGGTCTTCATGTAGGCGACCGGCAGGATAGCGTCGGTGTCGATGTTGTCGCGCAGCATGGGCACAGCGACGGCGTGCAGGGTCTTGAACTTTTCCATGTCGACTTCTCCTCAGCGCTCAATTCACAATCGAGGGCGCGGTTACGGGAATGCGCTCCCTCAAACTCCCCTGCGTCAGTGGCCGTTTCGGCCAATCCGAAACGGCCCTTCAGTTGCCCAGCAGCTTGCGGACGTCGGTGATCCTGCCGGTGACCGCGGCTGCGGCCGCCATCGCCGGGCTGGCGAGGTGGGTGCGCGCATCGCGTCCCTGCCGGCCTTCGTAATTGCGGTTGGACGTGGACACGCAGCGGTTGCCGGGTGCCACGGTGTCGGCATTGACGGCGGCGCACAGCGAACAGGCCGCCTCGTGCCATTCGAAGCCGGCTTCCTTGAAGATGCGATCGAGGCCCTCCTTCTCGGCGGCCTGCTTGGTGGTCCACGAACCGGGAACCACCATGGCGCGGATGCCCGGCTGCACCTTGCGGCCCTTGGCAACTTCGGCGGCCGCGCGCAGGTCGGAGAGCCGGCTGTTGGTGCAGGAGCCGATGAACACCTGCTGGATGGGCAGGCCTTCCATGGGCGTGCCGGGCTTCAGATCCATGTACTTCAGCGAGCGCTCCATGGCTGCGCGACGCTCGGCATCCTGTTCGCGCGCCGGGTCCGGAATCGCCTGGTCGATGTTGATGGCATCCATAGGGCTGGTGCCCCAGGTGATCTGCGGCGTCGCCTTCGCGGCGTCCAGCACGTATTCCTTGTCGAACTTCGCGCCGGGGTCGCTGGGCAGCGTCTTCCAGTAGGCTAGCGCCCGGTCCCACAGCGCACCTTTGGGCGCGTAGCGACGACCCTTGATGTATTCGTAAGTCTCCTCATCGGGGGCCACCATGCCGATGCGGGCGCCCCATTCGATCGACATGTTGCACAGGGTGAGGCGGCCTTCGATGGGCAGCGCGGTCACCGCGGAACCTGCGTATTCGACGGCGTAGCCGTTGCCGGCGGCGGCGCCGACCTGGCTGATGATGAACAGGATCAGGTCCTTGGCGTAAAGACCGGGCCCGAGCGTGCCGTTGACCGTGACGCGCAGGGTCTTGGGGCGCATCAGCGGCAGCGTCTGGGTTGCGAGCACATGGCCGACATCGCTCGAGCCGATGCCCAGGGCAATGGCACCTATGCCGCCATTGGTGCAGGTGTGGCTGTCGCCGCAGGCCAGGGTCACGCCCGGCAGCGTCAGTCCGAGCTCGGGGCCAACCACGTGCACGATGCCCTGCTCGCGATCATGGATGTCGATGTGCGGTACGCCGAATTCCTTGGCGTTGCGGCGCTGCGCCTGGATGATGGGCGTGCCCTTGTCGTAGCTGTAGTCGTCGCGGCCCGGGTTGGTGGCGAGGATGTGATCCTGCACCGCCACGGTGAGGCCCGGGCTGTGCACCGGGCGCCCGGCCTCCTTCAGGTCGTCGAAGGCCTTGAACGAGGTCATCTCGTGCATGATGTGGCGGTCGATGTGCAGCAGGTCGGTGCCGTCCTCCAGCGTGGTGACGACATGCTCCTCCCAGATCTTGTCGAACATCGTTCTTGCGGCCATGCAGCTACTCCTCCTCGGCAGAATCTAACGCTTGTTAGAAATTCATTCTCGCCGTGGACCGCGCTCCGGGTCAAGGCAAATTTCGCTGCGGTTTGCTGCGGCCGCACAATTGCCGCAGCCATTTCGCCGCCGACTTCGCGCAACGCGGCGCGTGGGCATTGCGCGCCTGGCGCTGTGGTAATTTGCGGGCTCGCCTTACGAGCGCGAGCTGTAGATCCGCGCCGCTGCGCGTTCACCCGGAGTGCCGCAATGGAATTCGATTACATCGTCGTGGGCGCAGGGTCGGCGGGGTGTGTGCTCGCCAACCGGCTGACGGCGTCCGGCGCGCACAGCGTGCTGCTGCTCGAGGCGGGTCCGGAGGATCGCAATCTGTGGCTGCATATCCCCGCGGGATACGGTCGCCTCTACATGAACCCCAAGTACTACTGGGGCTTCGAGACCGAACCCGAGGAGCAGCTCAACGGGCGCACCGCGGTGATTCCGCGCGGCAAGGTGCTCGGCGGCTCGAGCGCGGTCAACGGCCTGGTCTATATCCGCGGCCAGCGCGAGGATTACGACGAATGGAAGGCGCTGGGCAACAGCGGCTGGGGTTACGACGACGTGCTGCCCTACTTCCGCAAATCGGAGGACCAGCAGCGTGGTGCCGACCCGTACCATGGTGCGGGCGGGCCGCTGGGGGTATCCGATCCGCGCGACCGGCACGAAGTCTGCGATGCCTTCATCGCGGCAGCCGGGGAGGCGGGATTTCCCCGCAACGACGATTTCAACGGCAGGCGCCAGGCTGGAGCCGGTTATTTCCAGGCCACGGCGAAGGGCGGCTGGCGCCACAGCGCGGCGACGGCCTTTCTCAAGCCGGCGCGGCGGCGGCCGAACCTGACCGTGCTCACGGAGGCGTTGACGCAGCGCATCCTGCTCGAGGGCGGCGAGGCGCGAGGCGTCGAGTTCCGGCGCGGCGGGGCGGTGCTGCAGGCGCGGGCGCGCCGCGAGGTCCTGCTGTGTGCCGGCGCCATCCAGTCGCCGCAGCTGCTGCAGCTCTCGGGCATCGGCCCGGGCGAACTGCTGCAGCGGCACGGCATCCCGGTGCGGCGCGACCTGCCGGGTGTCGGGCGCGGACTGCGCGACCATTGCAATGTCTGGCTGGCCTACCGCTGCACCCGGCCCGTGACCCTGAACGATTACGCCGGCAGCCTCGGCGGGCGCATCCGCATGGCGGCGCGCTACGCGCTGTCGCGCTCGGGCCTGCTGTCGCAGGGGCCGGGCTACGCCGGGATCTTCTTTGCCACGGGCGAGCGCGGCACGCTGCCGGACATGCAGGTGCACA
>VGIE01000352.1 GCA_016867955.1 Betaproteobacteria bacterium | reverse complement strand
TCAAGGCTTTGGTCTTCGCCGCGCTCAACGCGAAGCGACGGCCCACATCGGGATGCAGGTTCTTGTTGAACACGGCGTCGCGCAGGCGCGTGAACTCATCGAGCGAGGCGTTGCCGTCCAGCGGCAGCCTCAGGTAGCGAAACGTCGCACCAGGGGTCTCGCGCATGCCCGTCATGAGCATCCAGCGGCCGTCAATCTGGACCGGCAGCATGTAGTTGTGGTACTCGCGCGCCTGGCCCGCCGAATCGCGCAGCTTGTACTGATAGCTCGGGCCGACGTTACGCAGCTCGCCCCTGGACTGCAGCCGCGACGCCGAATCCAGGCCCGAGCGCATGCGCGCCATCAGGGAGCCCGCCGCGGAGCCGGCGGAGGACGCCGAGCCGTCCGCCTGCGCTTCGGAGGCGCCAATGTTCTCGATGTTGAATGGCCGGAACGCCGAGAATTCGAGTTGGTACGGCGCGCCGCCCAGCTCGAGCGAGAGCACTTCGCCGATGCGCCCCTCGATGGCACGCAGCGGCGCGCCGCCCGCCGCGAGCAGGCCGCGGGCGACGATCTTGATCAGCGTGCCACCGTCGTCGAAGCTGGCCTGGTAGACCGCAATGCCCTTGTGGATGAGCGGCTTGTTGACCTCGATGCGGGCCTTGAACGAGTTGCCGGTGTCCTTGTCGGTGACGATCACCTCGCTTGCGAACAGCTTGGGCTGGCCGGTCGAATAATGCTCGACGAGGAACTTCTCGAGAGAAATCGAGAACGGCAGGTCCTGCACCAGCATGCCCTCGCCGGCATTGAGGACGGTGACGTCGCTCGATTTGCCCTCGGGAATCAGGGTGTTGCCGCGGAAGCTCAGGTTGCCCGTACCCAGGCGCGAGGCAGCGGGCACATCGGCAAGCCGCACATCGCCGCGCACCGGCACCTTCGCGCCCAGCGCAAGCTGCAGCTTGAGCAGCGCCTCGCTGTCGGCGAGTCCGCCAATGCAGATCAGCACGATGGCCGAATGCGCGAGCACGTACCCGAAGCGCCGGAACATGCCGGCCTGCGCGGCAATCAGGGTGCCCTCACCGGCCGCCGCGCTGCGAACATCGAAGCCGCGCTGGCGCAGATATGCCTTGGCCCGCTCGACCACCGTGCCGGCCGGCGCAGTGACCGCGAACTCCGCGCGGTAGTGGAAATTGTCGAACTCCCGCTCGCGCAACGCCAGCTGGTAGCGGCCAATTTTGCGCAGCATGCGAGGCGTGTTCCGCCACAGGCACAGCGACGTGGAGACGACGAGAAAGGTCAGGATCACGAGGAACCACCAGGCGCTGTAGACCGAATACAGACCGAGCGCCTGGAATGCCGGAAACCAGAACGGGCCAAACTGATTCAGGTAATTGGCGTAGGGTTCGCCCTGCTTGAGCACCGTGCCAAGGGTCGACGCGATGGCCACAACGGTCAGCAGGCTGACGGCGAACCGCATCGACGCCAGCAACTCCAGCCCGGCACGGGCCGGACCGGGGGGTTGCGCCTGAGTGCTCATGGGAATTTCAACGATTGCATGCCCAAGCGTGCCATTCGGGTCACCATTTCCGCTACTGCCCGGGTTACCAAAGTGACCGCCCTAGACCCTGCAGGCAAACAGGGGGCGACAAGCCCCCCTGCTTCTGCCGCGCAATCGCGACCGGGTCGCCGATTGGACCGCGCTAACGCAGCCCGGCGATGTAGTCGGCAACCGCGCGAATCTCGGCGTCACTCATCTTCGCCGCGATGCTCCGCATCATGCCGGCAGCATCGTTGCCCCGCTCCTTGGCGCGAAACGCCTTGAGCTGCGACTCGGTGTACTCGGCATACTGGCCGGCCAGCCGGGGATACTGCACTGGCACGCCGGAACCGGTTGCGCCGTGGCAGCCGGCGCAAGCGGCGAGTCCCTTGGCCGGATCACCGCCGCGATACAGGCGCTGGCCAAGCAACAGGGTATCCTTGTTGCGCGCCGCGCCCGGCGCGGGCTTCTGCGTCGCATAGTAGGCGGAGACATTGCGCGCGTCGTCCGCCGACAGCATTGCGGCAAAGCCCGCCATCACCGGATTGGCGCGCTCGGCCTTGCCAGTGCCACCCGGCTTGAAGTTGAGCAGCTGCTTGTGCAGGTATTCCGGAATCTGGCCAGCGAGCCGGGGGTTGGCCGGCGTGGGGCTGTTGCCGTCGGCGCCATGGCAGGCAGCGCAGGCCCCGCTGGCGATGGCCTGTCCCTTGGCGAGGTCCACCTTTGGCGCTTCGGCAGACCGGGCGGCCTGGGGTGCGAGCACTTGCGCTCCCATCATGAGTGTGGCGAATAGGACTTTTGCCAGCGCTCGTGTCATGCGATCTCCCAATTGGCGGCCCCGTGTTCCCCCCGGCATGGCAACCGCAGCTGCGGTGGCGTAAGCCGGCGAACGGCATGGTCCCAGAAGGCTGCTATTCTACCGCAGGCGACAGGCCCCTAGCAGCTGGATCCCACACCCGCATCCGCGCAACGCAGCGTTCGGGAACCGCCTACCCCTCCCCATTCGCAGGGCCCCGTACACGATGGCTGCTCCCGCACTGTTTCGGCAGGCCCGCTTCGAAACCAGCGTAGCCGCGCTCGAGATGCTGCCGCCAGACGGCCCGGGGGAGATTGCCTTCGCCGGACGTTCCAATGCGGGCAAATCGAGCGCATTGAATACCCTCGCAGACCACAAGCGACTGGCCTTCGTCAGTAAGACCCCGGGCCGCACACAGCTGATCAATTACTTTGACATCGGCGGCGGCTTGCGCCTCGTCGACTTGCCCGGCTACGGCTACGCCAAAGTGCCCGACGCCATCCGCGCGCTGTGGGGACGGCTGATCGGCGACTACGTGCTGGTCAGGCGATCGCTCAAGGGGCTCGCCCTCATCATGGATGTGCGCCGCCCAATGACGGACCACGACCTGAAGTTGTTGCAATGGTTCGGACAGACCGGCAAGCCCGTGCACGTGATGCTGACCAAATCGGACAAGCTCGCGCGCGCCGAAGGCGAGCGGGTGCTGGCAACGGTGCGCGTGCAGCTCGCGGCGATATCCCCCATGTACACGGCACAGCTCTTCTCCAGTCTGAAGCGGACCGGCGTGCAGGAGGCCGAAGCCGTGTTCGCCGGTTGGCTGGGTCTGGATGTTCCGGTTGCGGAGGCAACGCTAGCCGCGACGCGCCGAGGCGGACCGACGCCCAAGCGCATGGCCGGCATGCGGGCGCCAGCAGGAAAAAAAAATCCCCCGGGCCAAGGGCGGAAAGCAGCCCGGGGATGAAATACCCCGCCAATCCTTGGAGAACCCAAGGCGCCGGAGCTCCCCGCTTAGGGAGGTGAAGCGGGGAAACCACTCGATCATTAGTTTAATGGATTTGGCAAAATACCGTTGGT
>VGIE01000351.1 GCA_016867955.1 Betaproteobacteria bacterium | reverse complement strand
GGGTGTTTGATCCTTTCCAGTGTAGAAAATCGGCATTTTCTCTCACTCGAACTGGATCAGTTTTTTCACGCCGGTCACACGCCTTCACCGCCGCCGTGATCGCCTCGGCCCTGGCGGGCTTCGACAGGTAGGCATCGGCGCCGAAGGCGAGGCCCTGCTGCAGGTCCTTCGGTTCGGAGTGGCCGGAGAAGATGATCACCGGCATGTGGCTGATCAGCGGGTGGGCGCGGATCTTCTGCAGCATGCGAAAGCCGTTCACGCCGCCTGGCAGCTCGACGTCGAGGATCACCGCGTCGGGCATGGGCTTCTTCTGCAGCGCGGCGACGAAGCCCTTCACGTCGCCGGCGAGGCGCGTCTGGTAGCCCTCGCCACGCGTGAGGATGAAGTTGAGGATGTTGCGCGTGGTGTTGTCGTCCTCGACCAGCAGCACCGTGGTCTTCGCCGGGTCGATGCGGCGCTTCGGGCGCGGGCGCGTCATGTTGACGTAGTAACTGTCCTTCTGCAGCGCCCTCACGCCGACCATCAGCTCCCTGGGAACCGGGCGCGGCTTGGCTGCAGGCGGTGGCGGCGGCGGAGGCGGCGGCTCGCGCAGTTCGCGCAGGTTGAAGATGCCGGTGAAATCGAGGTCGATGGCGCCCGGCGTCTGCGAAGGTAGCAGCTTGCTTTGCATTTGCTGAATCATTTGTGGCGTTCTCTGGTGCATGTTGCGGACCGGCAATCGGCGCCGGCGACGAGTGGCGCAACGCACTCGACGCACATGGGCTGTATCTATTTTGCCCTGAACGCGGCCCGGCCAGTCCATAGAATTGCGTCGCAGTGTGAAACTATGCACACATTCGAGGGCTCCGCGTTTGCTGCGCGCGATGCAGCGCCGGTGCCTTTGCGCGTACCGGCGTGCAGCCTTCCGTTACCCCTGCGGAATGCCGATCTCCCTGATCACACGGGCGTACTCGGCAATCTCCGCGCGGGTCAGCGCGCCCGGTTCCTCGGGGGTGCTCGACTGGGTCTGCAAGCCGAGGCCGCTGAAGCGGGCGATGACGTCCGGCAGCCCGAGCGCGTTCACCGTCTTGGCGTTCATCTTCATGACGATGTCGCGCGGCACGCCCGCCGGGAAGTACAGCGCCTCCCAGGGCGAGATGGTGTAGGCAACGCCGGCCTCGGCGAGGGTGGGCACGTCGGGGAGCGCCGGCAGGCGCTGCGGGCTGGCGCCGAGGACGTTGGTGTAGCCGTCGGGCGCCGCCTTGGCGCCCCAGCTTCATGGCGAGGACGCCGTTGGCGCCGGGCCGATTCTCGATGTCGAAGGCCTGCCCGAGGCTGTCCGAGATCTTCTGGCTCACCGTGCGCGCGAGTACGTCGGAGGTGCCGCCCGCAGCCTGGCAGAGGATGATGCGCCCCGGCTTGTTGGGGTAGTTCTGCCCCAGCGCACTGCCCGCGGGCAGTGCCAACGCAACGATCGGAACCGCGGCCAGGACTGCGCGTGCGAATGGCGATTGCGTTGAAACTCCCCTCTCGTGGACCTCCCCCGGGATCAATCTGGCGACGATGGCGCCGCGCAGGAAACTGCGCGAGGACGGCGGTGTGGCTGGCGGGAAAAGCGTGTCAGTTGCCGGGAACCGGCGTACCGCTGCCCTCGGAGTCCGGCGCATCCGCTTCGGCCAGCGGCGCCATGAGCTCCGGGCCCTGGTTGCGCGCGTTGCTCACGCGCGGGCCGACGCGATGGAAGGCGATGGCGTCGTCGCGGTTGGGCCTGAGGACTTCCATCACCTCGCGCGGGTCGTTGAGCGAGCGGTCCAGCCAGAGCGCCTGCTGCTCCTCGTCGAGCACGAAGGGCATGCGGTCGTGGATGGGCATGAAGACGGCATTGGCCGGGCCCACCACGAGCGAGCAGGATTCGATCACCTGCCCGCTGCCGTCGCGGGCCTCCCAGTGGTCCCACAGGGCGGCGAAGGCCAGCAGTTCGCCGGTTGCCGCGTGCAGGAACCACGGCAGGTTGCCCGAGGGCAGCTCCTGCCACTCGTACCAGCCCAGCGCCGGCACGATGCAGCGGCGGCGCTTGAAGGGCTCGCGGAAGCTCGCCGCGTTGGCGACGGTCTCGACGCGGGCATTGAAGGTGCTGAACTTGATGCGCGGTTCCTTCGACCAGAAGGGCAGCAGCCACCATTGCAGGCGCGCCAGTTCCAGTTCGCCCTCGGGCGCCTGGCGCAGCACCGGGATGTAGTTGGCCTGCTTGCCCTGCTGGGGGGCGACGTTGTAGCGCGCCGGAAACGGGATGACCGGCTCGGTCTGGCCAAGCGCCGGCTGATTGCGCCGCCCGACGTGCCAGATGCTCTCGATTGCCGCCTGTCCGGGGCTGACGTAACGACCGCACATGGCGCGGATTCTAGCCCGCGGCAGCAGCGAAGGCGGCGAGCACCGGGGAGCCTGGCCGCGCAGGTCCGGGCGCGCTTAACCCGCGTACGGGTTGGCCGGCAAGCCCGCGACGCCGGGGCGGCAGCGAAACAAGGCACCGGACAGCGGTTCCCTGCGCAGTTGCTCCGCGTTCATGGTGTGGGTGGCGGTGGTGATGTAGAGGTCCCTGAGGTCGGCGCCGCCGAACGTGCAGCTGGCCACTTGCGAAACCGGCAGTTTGACGGTGCCGGCCAGCGTGCCGTCAGGTCTGTAGCGGCGCACCGCACCGCCGCGAAAGTGCGCCACCCACAGGTGACCCTCGGCGTCGACGGTCATGCCATCCGGCAGGCCGTCCGCGCGGTCGAAGGTGATCAGGCGCCGCCGGTTGGCGGGGACGCCTTCGTCGATGTCGTAGTCGAACACGTCGACGCCACGGGATCCGGAGTCGTTGTAGTACATGAACTTCTCATCCGGGCTCCAGGCAATGCCGTTGGAGATGAAAACGCCAGGTACCACGCGCGCGTAACTGTGGTCGGGATTGATCCGGTACAGGGCGCCGGCATTCCGCGTGAACGAAGTCGAGAACGTTCCCGCCCAGAGCCGCCCGCGCGAGTCGCACTTGGCGTCGTTCATGCGGTTGTCCGCGATGCCCGCCTCGATCGGCGCAATCAGTTCGAGCGCACCGGATGTTTCGTCGACCAAGCCGATGCCATCGCGCACCGCCGCAACCAGCCCGCCGTTGCGCCGCGGGATCGCCGCGCCCACTGCCTGGCCGACGCGTACACTGGACAGGCCGCCGGATGACGGGTCGTAGCGGTAGATGCGGCCCGGCGTGGAATCGACGAATACCAGCGTGCCGGTGGCTGCGTCCCAGGTCGGGCCCTCACCGATATCGGCGTGCAGATCGAGCACCAGCTCCACCTCGTCCGCCTGAACCAGATTGCTCATTGCATCCTTTCGCGAGAACAGAGCAAGTCGCGTCGCAACTTTGACGTCGAA
>VGIE01000350.1 GCA_016867955.1 Betaproteobacteria bacterium | reverse complement strand
GGTGATCACCGAAGCGCAGGAACTGGCGGCCAGCGGTGTGGGTTTCGCCAAGCCTGTCATCGACTTGGACAAGCTGCGGGCGTGGGAGACCGAGGTCGCCGGTAAGGGCGCCAAGGGCATCGCCGGCCTGGCGCGGCAGCGCAAGGTGACCGTGGTGCAGGGTAGCGGCGCCTTTGAATCGGTCAACACGATGCGCGTGACCGGCGCGGATGGCAAGGCGCTGCGGATTGCCTTCGATGCCTGCATCATCGCCGCAGGCTCATCGGTTGCACGCATTCCGGGGTTGCCTTACGAGGACACCCGGCTCATGGATTCGACCGGAGCATTGGCGCTGGCGGACATTCCCGGACGCCTGCTCGTGATCGGAGGCGGCATCATCGGCCTGGAAATGGCCTGCGTCTACGACGCGCTGGGGTCAAGGGTGAGCGTGGTCGAAATGCAGCATGGGCTAATGCCGGGAGCCGATCGCGACCTGGTGCGGCCGCTGGAGCGCCGTCTTCAGAAGCGCTATGAATCGATTCTGCTCAGGACCAGGGTTGCCAAACTCGAGCCCGGCAAGGATGGATTGCTCGCGACATTCGATGGCCAGGGAACCCCGTCGCCGCAGACCTATGACCGCGTGCTGCTGGCCACCGGGCGGCGGCCGAACGGACGGGACATCGGCGCCGAGCGCGCGGGCGTGAAGGTCGACGAACGAGGCTTCATACCGGTCGACCGGCAAATGCGCACCAATGTGCCGCACATCTTCGCCATCGGCGATATCGTCGGCGAGCCCATGCTTGCACACAAGGCAAGCCACGAGGCGAAGGTGGCGGCCGAAGTCATCGCGGGCCACAAGGCACACTTTGATGCGCTGACGATTCCTTCGGTCGCCTATACGGACCCCGAGGTGGCCTGGATGGGGCTGACCGAGTCTGCGGCAAAGGCCGGCAGTGTTCCCTTCGAGAAGGCGGTGTTCCCCTGGGCGGCCTCGGGACGCGCGCGCGCGGTGGACCGCACGGAGGGCAGCACGAAGCTGCTCTATGATCCGAGAACCAGGCGCCTGCTGGGCGCCGGCATCGTCGGGCCCAATGCCGGTGAGCTGATCTCCGAACTTGTGCTGGCGCTCGAGATGGGTGCTGACATGAACGACATCAGCCTCACCATCCATCCGCATCCTACCCTTTCCGAAACCGCGGGGTTTGCCGCGGAACTGGCGCTGGGAACGATAACGGACCTGCTGGCCCCCCGCAGGAAATGACACTCGACAGGATTGGGTGGAGATGAACCAGAACGAGCTCAAGCAGGCGGTTGCGAAGGCAGCCATCAAGTATGTGGAGGAAGACGCGCTGGTTGGCGTGGGCACCGGCTCGACAGCCGATTTCTTCATCGATGAACTGGCAAAAATGAAGAACCGGATCGACGGTGCGGTGGCCAGTTCGGAGAAAACCGCAGCGCGCCTCAAGTCGCATGGCATCCGGGTCGTCGACCTCAACAGCGTCGACGAGCTGCCGGTGTACGTCGATGGGGCGGATGAGGTGACCGAGCACCTGTCCATGATCAAGGGCGGCGGCGGTGCCCTCACGCGCGAGAAGATCGTCGCGGCGGTAGCCAGGAAGTTCGTCTGCATCGCGGATGAGTCGAAGCTGGTCCCGGTGCTGGGGAATTTTCCGCTGCCGGTGGAGGTGATCCCGATGGCGCGGTCCTACGTAGGCCGCCAGATGGTGAAACTAGGCGGCAATCCGATACTGCGGGACGGATTCACCACGGACAACGGCAACCTGATCATTGACGTCGCCGGGCTGAAGATTCTCGACCCGGCGGCGCTGGAAGAGACGATCAACAACATCACGGGTGTCGTGACGGTAGGGTTGTTTGCCCGGCGCGGAGCCAATATCCTGTTGCTGGGCGCGTCAGGCGGCGTGCGCACGCTGACGCGCAAGCTGTTGTAGGCAATCCCATGCAGCGGGGTGCGAATCTTGATGGCGTACTAGGAGCGCCTGACGGAATTGCCGTCAGGCGCCGTGAAATGGGGGAGCGCAAGGGGATGTTTGGCCTCGCATCGTTAGGCACTCTCGTTCCGGGAAGCTGAACATGTCAGAGCACATTTCAAAGCAATTCGATGCGGAGCTTGAGGGAGTGCGCACTCGCGTGCTGCAGATGGGCGGCCTGGTCGAGCAGCAGATCATCAAGGCCATCGAAGGTCTCTCTTCAGGGGATCTAGCGCATATCGAGCAGGTGATCGAGGACGATCACCGAGTCAATGCGATGGAACTGGAGCTGGACGAGGCATGCAGCCGCGTCATCGCCAAGCGGCAGCCGGCGGCCGGGGACCTGCGGCTGATCATCGCCGTCATCAAGACCATCACCGACCTGGAGAGGATCGGCGACGAGGCGGAGAAGATCGCCCGCATGGCCAAGCTCGTCCATACGGCGAAGCGGAGCAACATGCCGCCACTGGAACTGAAGCACGTTTCGGGGCTTGCGCTCGGCATGCTCAGGAAGGCGCTCGACACGTTCGCGCGGCTGGACTCCACAGGCGCTGCCCAGGTGGTTGAGCAGGATGAGCTCGTGGACGTCGAGTTTCGATCCATCCTCAGGCAGCTCATCACCTTCATGATGGAAGACCCGCGTACCATCACGAGGAGCCTTGAGGTCCTGTTTGTCGCGAAGGCGCTCGAGCGCATCGGGGACCATTCGAAGAACATGGCCGAATACGTCGTGTACATGGTGGAGGGGCGCGACGTGCGACACCTGAAAGCAGGCGCGGCAACTCAGGACCCGCTCGCGGGATAGCCGAAACCCTCCTGTAGTCGCCTGTGCTCCTGCTTACCGCGCCGGCGGCACGTAGCCGGCGGCGGTATCGGCACCACCTTCGAAAAAATACTTGTTCATCTGCTCGGCAAGGTACTTGCGCGCGCGCGCATCTGCGAGGCTCAGCCGGTTTTCGTTGATCAGCATTGTTTGATGTTTGATCCACTGTTGCCATGCCTCCTTGGAAACATTTTCGTAGAGGCGCTTGCCCAGTTCCCCCGGGTAGGGGGGGAAGTCCATGCCTTCGGCTTCCCGTCCCAGCTTGATGCATTTAACCATTCGTGCCATGTGCGGCTCCTTGATGTTTCATGATGCTCGGTGATGATTCGTGCAGGCGTGTTCGCGGGCGCCTTCGGCGATTGGAATGGGGCGTGGGCAGGAGGGAGGAAATGCCGGCCTCCTGCGCATGAATGGCATTACAACGTCTTGATCAGCACCTTTGAGCGCCGCTGCCAGTTGTAGAGGGAGCGTTTGGGCTCTGGCAGGGAAGTGACGTTTCCCAGCGTGAAGCCGCGTTCGATGAACCAGTGCGCTGCCAGTGTGGTCAGCACGATCAACTTCTTCAAGCCCCGCTTTCTGGCCCGGCTGGAGATGG
>VGIE01000349.1 GCA_016867955.1 Betaproteobacteria bacterium | reverse complement strand
AGGCCCTCGTCGGCATGCTCAGCCGGCCCGACACCCTGGCGCGCAATTTCAGCCACTACACCATTCTCGCCTGGGCCACGCAGGTCTGCGGCCCGCTGCTGGCGGGCTACGCGATCGACAGCGTCGGGCACGTCAACGCCTGCCTGGCCATCCTGCCTTTGGTCGTGCTGTCGCTGGTCATGCTCTTCGTCTGGGGCGGCTCGCCGCCCCCAGGCGGGCAGCGCGGCGGCCCGCTGTTCAGGGCGCGCGACGTGTTCGGCAACCGCATCATCCTGCGCGTGTTGGCGCTGAGCTGCGCGGTGCAGCTGGCGATGGAGCTGTTTCCGTTTTTCCTGCCGCTCATCGGGCATGCGCTGGCGCTGTCGGCAACGACGATCGGCTGGCTGATGGCCACGGCGGCCGCCTCGGCGATGGTCCTGTGCCTCGCGCTGCCTCCGCTGGTTGAGCGTTACGGCGAAGAGCCGCTGCTGGTCTGGTCGTTCGCGCTGTCCGCGCTGGCCTTTGCGCTCATGCCGGCGTTCGGCACGCCGCTGCTGCTGGGGATGGTGTGCGTGCTGTTCGGCATCGGCATGGGTGCGGGCCAGCCGCTCAGCAGCATGCTGATGTTCAAGCGCTCGCCCGCCGGGCAGGCCGGGGCGGCGATGGGCCTGCGGGTGATGAGCAACAGCGCCATTCGCGTGTTCGGACCGCCTCTCCTGGGACTGTGCGCCGCGACATTCGGGCTGGCCAGCGCGCCGCTGGTTACGGCAGCGGTGCTGGCGGGCTCGGCCTGGCTGCTGGCGCGGCGGTGACGGTGCAATGTCCGCCGGCTCCGGATGCAATGTCTTGAAGCATTGCGCTGATGCGTGCGTTGTGATCAACTTGAAGCCGGCTTTTCAATTCATCTAGAGTTGGAGCCGAGCGGGACTTTCCGCGAAGTCCCCGGTGGTCTGAGGGACAAGACGGGACCGGGCAAATCGCATTGGAGGAGGGGAATATGGGTTCAGCATTGATGTTGCATCGATTCGACGTCCGCGGATCCCTGCGGCGAGCACTAGCGCGTGGAAGGATGGGGCTGGCAATGGTGCTGCTGGCACTGGCAACCTCGGCCGTAGCCCAGACCTACCCCGCCCGGCCGATTACGCTGGTGGTGCCGTTTGCCCCGGCGGGAACCGTGGACGCGGTTGGACGGCTGGTGGCATCCACGCTGCAGTCCCGCCTCAATCAATCCGTGGTCGTCGAGAACCGCGCCGGCGCGGGTGGTTACATCGGCGCCGAGCACGTCACCAAGGCCAGTCCCGACGGTTACACCCTGCTTGTTCTTGGCGGCGCGACGATGTACGCGCGGATGTTCATCAAGGGCCAGGCCACGGACCTGGCGACCAGCCTCACGCCGATGGGCTCGATTGGTCAGGTGCCGATGATGGTGCTGTCATCCGCCACGCTGCCGGCGCGCAATATCCGGGACTTCGTGGCGCATGTTCGCGCCAATCCCAAGAAGCTCAACTATGGTGTCGTACCGAACAATACCGTGCACCTCGACACGGTGGGCTTCGTCCGACTGGCCAATCTCGACATTGTTGAAATCCCGTATGCCGGCGGCACTGACGCGATGAACGGGCTTGCACGCGGCGATGTTCACATGTTCGTCACGGCGCTGGCTACCGCGAAGGCAATGATCGAATCAGGAAAGGCGGTTCCCCTTGCGTTCGGCTCGGCGGAGCGGGATCCGCAGCTGCCGGACGTTCCGACGCTCAGGGAGGCGGGCTTCGACATCCTCGCATCGACATGGTTCGGACTCTACGGCCCGTTGAAAGTTCCCGCCGATATCGTTGCGAGACTGAACAAGGAACTGGCGGAAGGGCTGGACACGCCGACGGCAAAGGAGTTCATGAAGCGCATTGCCGTCAGTCCGTTCCGCGCTACGCCAAGCGAGATCCAGGCGCTGATCGCCAGGGAAACCAGGCACTATGGGGCGCTGGCCCAGGCATCGGGCATCATCGCTAAATAAGCGTCGCGGACGCATTCGCCGTGGCGCCAAGTGGCGCCCGGTCAGATGATGCCGTCCTTCTTCAGTACCTGCAGATCCTCGGGAGAAAAGCCGAGCTGCTCGCCGTAGACCTGGTCGTTGTGAGCGCCCATCTTCGGTCCCAGCCACCTGATCTTGCCCGGGGTGCGGGACAGGCGTGCCACGACGTTCGGAACCTTGATCTGTCCCAGCACCGGGTGCTGCATGGGAATCATGGTTTCCCGGGCGATGTACTGGGGGTCCTCGAGGATCTGCTTGGAGTTGTAGACGGGCGCAATCGGCGCGTCAGCCTCCTCGAAGGCCCTCAGCACCTCGGCAATCGGGCGCGCACGAATCCACGCTCCGATGATTTCGTCGAGTGCGTCGGCATTCTTCACCCTTCCCGGGTTGGTGACGAAGCGCGCGTCTTCGACCAGGGCCTTTCCGCCGACCAGATTCAGTATCCGCCTCGCTGTCGACGGGCTTGACCCGGCGAACGCGACCCACTGGTCGTCCGCAGTCAGGTAAGTGCCGCGCGGGCCGCCCTCCGGGGTGCGGCTTCCCGAGCGCTGGGCAATGATTCCGAGTTGATCGTAGTAGGTCACCTGCGCATTGAAGGTCAGCAGTGGCTCGATCAGGCTGACGTCGATGCTCTGGCCGAGCCCGGATTTCTTCACGTCCCGTTCGTAGACCGCCGTCATCACCGCGGTCATCGCGTACAGCGCCGCCACGCTGTCTGCCAGGCCCATCTGTGGCAGGCAAGGGGGGCGGTCGGCGTGGCCGTTGGTATAGGCAAACCCGCACATGGCCTCGGCCAGCGTGCCATAGCCCGGTCGGTGCGCGTAGGGGCCGGTCTGTCCGAACCCAGAAATGTGGACCATGATGATCCGCGGGTTGATGCTGCGCAGGTCTTCGTATCCCAGGCCCCACTTCTCGAGACGGCCGGGGCGAAACCCGTTCACGACGACGTCGGCTTCGGCGGCGAGCTTCTTAAAGATCTCCTGGCCTTTCGGGTGCCGCAGGTTCAGCGTGACGCACCGCTTGTTCCTGCCGCTGATCTGCCACCAGATGGGCACGCCGTCCTTCGTGGGACCGACGTTGCGCTGCGGATCGCCGGCGCCAGGGTCCTCGACCTTGATGACATCCGCGCCGTAGTCCGACAGTACCGCGGCAATCATGGGGCCGCCGATGATGGTGGCGGCCTCGAGGATCTTCAGTCCGCTCAGTGGCAGCGATTGCGACCGGTCTGGTTCCAATTCCCCCTCCTGTTGCTGTTGCATGGTTGCGTCACTCCGGGTGCAGGAGGACCCGCGCGCGGCTGGTCACCGTGATTCCGCGCTAGTCCTCGATTCGGTAGAGCTCCAGCGCATTGCCGCGCAGGATACGCTCCCGCGCTGCTTCC
>VGIE01000348.1 GCA_016867955.1 Betaproteobacteria bacterium | reverse complement strand
CGCACGGGCAACGACGCCGCGGCCATGGTCATGGCCTCGGAGGCCGCGCTGATGCTGTCAGGATTCGACTCGGACAGACTAAAGGGATTAAGGAGTAGATCACAATCTGTCAGGATTCACAACGCCCGGGAGCACAACCTCAAGAGCATCGACGTGGAGATCCCGCGCGACCGCTTCACGGTGATCACCGGCGTGTCGGGCTCGGGCAAGAGCACGCTGGCCTTTGATATCCTGTTCGCCGAGGGCCAGCGGCGGTACCTCGAATCGCTGAATGCCTACGCGCGGCAGTTCGTACAGTCGGCGGCGCGGCCGGACGTGGACGCCATCTTCGGCATCCCGCCGACCGTGGCCATCGAACAGCGCACCAGCCGCGGCGGCAGCAAGTCCACCGTGGCCACGCTCACCGAGGTGTACCACTTCCTTCGGTTGCTCTACGTCAAGCTCGGCACGCAGTACTGCCCGGACTGCAAAGTGCCCATCGAGCCGCAGAGCTTCGAGGCCATCGCCGCGCGCATCCTGCGGGACTGCCGCGGCCAGCGCGTGGGCATCCTCGCCCCGCTGGTGGTGAACCGAAAGGGCCTCTACAACGACCTCGCCAAGTGGGCCAAGGGCAAGGGCCATGCCTTCCTGCGCGTGGATGGCGAATTCCTGCCCACGGCCAAGTGGCCGCGCCTCGACCGCTTCAGGGAGCACAGCATCGAGCTGCCGGTCGCCGACCTCGTCGTCGCGCCGGAGAACGAATCCGCGCTGCGCCAGGCGCTGATGACGGCGCTGGACCACGGCAAGGGCATCGTCCACGTGCTTGGCAACCTCGACCGGCTGGCCAACCTGTTTGCGTTGCACGGCGCAGCCGGGAAAGAGCGCGTGGAGATCGACCTGCCGCTGCAGGTGTGCTCCACCAAGCGCGCCTGCCCCTCCTGCGCCAAGAGCTTTGCCGAGCTCGACCCGCGCCTGTTCAGCTTCAACTCCAAGCACGGCTGGTGCCCGGGGTGCTTCGGCACCGGGCTCAAGCTCTCCGGCTTCGACTGGGACGAGGAACGCGAGAAGACCGGCGACCAGGCGCATGTGCTTGATTCGTGGGTGGAGTGGCTGGAGCTCAAGGAGGCCTGCCCGTCCTGCGACGGCAGACGCCTCAACCCCGAAGCCCTGGCGGTGCGCTGGCAGGGCCGCTCGATCGCCGAGCTGACCGCACAGCCCATCGCGGCAGTGGAGAAGGTCTTCTCGGGCCTCGCCCTCGAAGGCCGCGCCGCCGCCATCGCGCAGGACAGCATTGCCGAGCTGAAGTCGCGCCTGGGCTTCCTCGAGCAGGTGGGCCTCGGTTATCTCTCGCTCGACCGCTCGGCGCCGACGCTGTCGGGCGGCGAGGCGCAGCGCATTCGCCTCGCCGCACAGCTCGGCTCCAACCTGCGCGGCGTGTGCTACATCCTCGATGAGCCGACGATCGGCCTGCATCCCCGCGACAACGCCATCCTGCTCGACACGCTGGAGGCCCTCGAACGTAAAGGCAACACGCTGGTGGTGGTGGAGCACGACGAAGACACCATCCGCCGCGCCGCGCACGTGATCGACCTCGGCCCCGGCGCCGGCAAGCTGGGCGGGCACGTCATCGGCAGCGGCACCGCCGCCAAGCTCATGGCCAACCCGGACTCGCTCACCGGCAAGTTCCTCAAGAACCCGCTGATGCACCCGCTGCATCCGCCAAGGGCGGTGGCACTGTCCGGCAAGCGCGGCGGCAGCGGCCAGACACCCTTCATCGCCATCGACGGCGCCGACCTGCACAACCTCAAGGGCGTGAACGCGCGCGTCCCGCTCGGGCGGCTGACGGTGATCACCGGCGTCTCGGGCTCGGGGAAATCGACGCTGGCGCGCGACGTGCTGCACGACAACCTGGCCCGCCTGACGGCGGGCAGGCGCAATCTCGGCGCACGGGAACCCTACGGTTCCCCCGCACCCCCTCCCCAACCGAAAACCAAAAGGGGCGAAGTTCCCTTGATGGGCTGCAAGGCCGTCACCGGCTGGCAGGGCGTGGGCCGCGTGCTGGAAGTGGACCAGACGCCCATCGGCAAGACGCCGCGCTCCTGCCCCGCCACCTACGTGGGGTTCTACGACGCCATCCGGCGCATCTTTGCCGAGGCCAACGAGTCGCGCATGCGCGGCTGGACGGCGAGCCGCTTCTCCTTCAACACCAAGGGAGGACGCTGCGAGGAATGCGAAGGCCAGGGCATCAAGAAGATCGAGATGTCCTTCCTGCCTGACGTGCGCGTGCTGTGCGAGGCCTGCCGCGGCGCGCGCTTCAACCCCGAGACGCTCTCCGTGCGCTGGAAAGGCAAGTCCATCGGCGATGTACTGGCCATGAGCGTGGACGAAGCGGTGGAGTTCTTCGCCGCCCACACCTCAATCCACCACGCGCTGCGCCTCTTGCAGGACGTCGGCCTTGGCTACCTGACGCTGGGCCAGCAGAGCCCCACGCTCTCCGGCGGAGAGGCGCAGCGCATTAAATTGGTGACCGAACTCTCCAAGGTGCGCCTCGATGCGGCCGGCAACGCTGCCGCCCGCCCCGGCCGCAGCGGCGCGCAACAGAGCACGCTCTACGTGCTGGATGAGCCCACCGTCGGCCTGCACATGGCCGACGTGGAGAAACTCATCCGCGTGCTGCACCGCCTGGTGGACGCCGGCAACAGCGTGGTGGTGATCGAACATAACCTCGACGTGATGGCCGACGCCGACTGGATCATCGACATGGGGCCGGAGGGGGGCGATGCGGGAGGAACGATCGTGGCGCAGGGAGCGCCGGGGGAACTGGCCAAAAAGCCGGAGAGGTCACATACGAGTCGGGTGTTGGCCGGATTCCTGGGCGTTCGCAGCGGAACCCATTCACAAGCCTAATGCATCGCTCCAGCCCCGTCCGAATCGCCTAATTGCGAGGTAGTCCCCGGCAGATTCTCCCGGCATAATGGGTGCGGCTACCTGAGAGGAGAAAGCATGCGCTATCTGCCTTTTGTTCTCCGGCAACTGGTATCCGCGAGTCTTGTTTCGGTGCTGTTGCTCTCCACCGCATCCGCACAGACCTTCCCCAGCAAGCCCGTCAACGTCGTCCTTCCCTTCCCGACGGGCACGAGCATCGATTTCGCGTTTCGCGCGATCGCCGCCGAAGCGTCGAAGCGGCTCGGCCAACCTGTCGTCATCGACAATCGCCCGGGTGCCAGGTACCGGCTGGGGGTCAACGCGATATCACGTGCACCGGCAGACGGATATCTGCTGTCCGCGGTGCTCGGAGACCTGGTCGCTGCCCAGCCGCTGGCAGAGCCCGACTTCAAGCTTGCGCTGGGCAAGGACTATGCCCCGGTGGCCTCTCTCACGGAGTTGCCCCTTGTCCTCGCGATCAGCAGT
>VGIE01000347.1 GCA_016867955.1 Betaproteobacteria bacterium | reverse complement strand
GGTCATGCTGAGGCCCTGCAAGGGGCGCGCGCTTAGTGCCGCAGGATCCGGCCGGGATGGGCGCCTGTCATCTCGCCGCGCTCGTACACCACCGTGCCGTTGACGATGGTGAAGTCCACGCCGTGCGAGGGCATGACCACGCGCCGGGCGCCGCCGGGCAGGTCGTTGCGCTTCTCCGGGCGGTCGTCGCAATTCACAGTGGCCGGATCGAACACCGCGATGTCCGCGGCCTTGCCGGGCGCGAGGCGCCCGCGGTCGCCCAGGCCGAATACATCGGCCGGCTGCGAGGTCAGCTTCCTCACGGCCGACTCCAGCGACATGGCCCGGCGCTCACGCACCCAGCGCCCCAGCACGTAAGTCGGGTAGCCGGCATCGCACAATTGCACCACATGCGCCCCGCCGTCGGCCAGGCCGATCAGCAGGTCCGGATTGGTGATGAGCTTTTTCACGCCCTCGGGATTGGTGTTGAGGATGGATGCCGTGAACTCTGTAGCAAGGTTGTCCGAGATGCCGAAATCGAGCAGCGCATCCACGCCGTCCTTGGCCGTTTCCCGCGCGAGCTGCGCGATGGTCTTGCCCTCGTGCTGCTTGAGCGCCGGGTTGGCCACCTCGGTAACCCGGATCAGGTCCCAGTTGCCGGTAAATTGGGCGGGCCCCTGCATTTCCTCGCGGAAGCGGTTGCGGAATTCGACATTGCTCAAGTAGGCGATTTGCTCCGGGATTTCCTTGTTGTACACGCCGTGCCAGGACTTGAAGCCCATGAAGGAGAAAGGCGCGCGCAGGGTCATCTCTCGCGACAGCGGCAGCGCCGAGGTTTGCGGCACCGCGCCGCGGCGCAGCAGCGGCGCTAGACGGGCCAGACTCTTGTCGCAGGCATCCGGCTTGTCGTCGCGGTAGATAAGCGCCGACCAGGTTACCGGCCGTCCGCTTTCGCGCAGCAGCAGGTCAAGGAGTTCATAGTCGCGGTCGGACACCACCGACACCTCGGGTGTCAGCGCAAGCTGGATGGTCCCGCGGCCGGTGCTGCCGACGGCGCGCGCATAGGCAGCCAGTTCGGCGTTGTCGGCGGCGCGGCAGGCCAGTGGCCGGCCGCCGTGGCCGATGTGGTTGGGCAGCATGGTCGTCGAGAAGCCGACCGCGCCCGCCAGCACAGCTTCCCGGATCAGCGCGGCGATCCGCGCCGTCTCGTCGGGTGTCGCCGCGCGCTCGACCGCCGCGCCGCCCATGACGTAGTAGCGGAACGGCGTCAGCGGCGCGAGGTAGACCTGATTGACGGCCGCGCCGCGGCGATCCAGCGCGTCAAGGAACTGCGGAAAGGACTCCCAGGACCATGGGATGTTGTTGGACATGACATCGTAAGGCATGCCCTCGACGTTGACCAGGTCGTGCATGGCGACCTCGCGCATGGCCGGCGCCACCGGTGCAACGCCGACGCCGCAGTTGCCGTTTACCACAGTGGTGACGCCGTGCCAGGGCGATGGCGTAAGCGCCTTGTCCCAGCAGATCTGCGCGTCGTAGTGGGTGTGCGGGTCGATGAAGCCGGGGCTCACGACGCGTTTCTCCGCGTCGATCTCGCGCGACGTAACTCCGCTGACCTTGCCGACTTTCGCGATGCGGCCGTCCGTTACGGCCACGTCGGCAAGGCGCGCCGGCGCCCCGGTGCCGTCGACGACCAGGCCGTTCCTGATGATGAGATCGTATGCCATGCCCGTCCTCCCGGCGTCTTCAATGCCGACATGTTGCCGCAATAATCCCCTCGTCACAGGCCGCGCTGCCTGCTGCCTGGCGCACCCCCGCGAAAAGATGATCAGTTTTGACGCTCAACTCGCGCCTGCAGGGCTGTGAGACGCAAATTAAGATCAGATTGCAGATGGCAATCAACACAGACCGCGGCGCGTCCCCGCGGTCTGCGTGACGGCAGCGCCTAGCGGCGCGTGCCCGGCGGAGGCGTCGGCGTGGCAACGTCCGCGCATTGCGCGCGATGGCGCAGCGCATGGTCCATCAGCACGCAGGCCAGCATCGCCTCGGCGATCGGCGTCGCGCGGATGCCCACGCAGGGGTCGTGGCGGCCGGTGGTGCTCACCGTGGTCGCTGCGCCGCGTACGTCGATGGAGCGGCGCGGTACCCGGATCGACGACGTCGGCTTGAGGGCGATGCTCACCAGCAAGTCCTGGCCGGTGGAAATGCCGCCCAGCACGCCGCCGGCGTGATTGCTCAGGAAGCCCTCCGGCGTGAGTTCGTCGCCGTGTTCGCTGCCTCGCTGGGCGATGCAGCCGAACCCAGCACCGATTTCCACGCCCTTGACTGCATTGATCCCCATCATGGCGCCGGCGATGTCGGCGTCCAGTCGGCCGTATACCGGCTCGCCCCAGCCCACCGGCACGCCGGACGCGACGACGTTGACGCGCGCCCCCACCGAATCGCCGTCGCGCCGCAGCTGGTCCATGGTCTCCTCCAGCGCCGTCACGGCATCCGGATCAGGCGCAAAGAACGGGTTCTGCGGCACCGCATCCCAGGACTTGAACGCAATCCTGTGCGGGCCGAGTTCGGCCAGGTAACCACGCACCTCGACGCCGTAGCGCTCGCGCAGCCATTTCTTGGCGATCGCGCCGGCGGCAACGCGGATGGTGGTCTCGCGCGCCGAGGCGCGACCGCCGCCGCGGTAGTCGCGCAGGCCATACTTCTGCCAGTAGGTGTAGTCGGCGTGGCCGGGCCGGAAGGTCTCGGCGATGTTCGAGTAATCCCTGCTGCGCTGATCCTCATTGCGGATCAGCAGGCCGATCGCCGTGCCCGTGGTGCGGCCCTCGAACACGCCGGATAGGATCTCCACGCGGTCCGACTCCTGGCGTTGTGTGACGTGGCGCGAGGTGCCGGGCTTGCGCCGGTCGAGCTCCTGCTGGATGTCCGCCTCGGTGAGTGCAATGCCCGGCGGGCAGCCATCGACCACGCCGCCGTAGGCCGGCCCGTGCGACTCGCCGAAGGACGTCACGCAGAAGAGCGTGCCGAAACTGTTGCCTGCCATCAAAAAACCCCGTGAATTCAAGCAAGAATTATAAGGGCGACAACGGTTGCCCCGTTATCGCCCCTGGGTATTGCCGCTGGCCAGATCGCCCGCCAGAGTCGCCCTCTACCCGCGTCGCCCGGTGCGGTCAGGCCGCCTAGGGCGCCTCTTCCTCCGGCCAGTCCTTGATGTAGGCCTTGAGCATCTTGTTTTCGAAACTCTTTTCCTCGAGCACTGCCTTGGCGACATCGTGAAAGGACACCACACCGAGCAGCGTCGTGCCTTCCATCACCGGCACGTAGCGCGCATGATGCTGCAGCATGATGCGACGCAGCTCATCGACTTCCATGGTCGGCGCAGCGGTGACCGGATCGGGTTCCATGGCTTCGCTGACCTTGATCGCG
>VGIE01000346.1 GCA_016867955.1 Betaproteobacteria bacterium | reverse complement strand
ACGGCTGGCCCATCGAATACTTGTAGGTCATCGCCACGATGGTCGGGATTTTCGCGATGAGGCGGAAAGCCGAAATCTTGCGGTGTTCCGGGTTATTGATGTCGAGCGAGTCGTGATAGAAAGCCGACAGCGCCCCGACCACCCCGACCATTACTGCCATCGGATGCGCGTCGCGGCGAAAGCCGGTGAAGAAGCGGGTCAGCTGGTCGTGCACCATCGTGTGGCGCGTCACCGTCGAGACGAACTCGTTGCGCTGCTTGGCGTTCGGCATCTCGCCGTTGAGCAGCAGGTAGCAGACCTCGAGGAAGTCGCACTGCTGCGCGAGCTCCTCGATGGAATAGCCGCGATACAGCAGCACGCCTTCGTCGCCATCGATGTAGGTAATTCGCGAGGTCGCGCAGGCCGTCGACATGAAGCCCGGGTCATAGGTGAACATCCCGGTCTTGCCGTACAGCGAACGGATGTCGATCACGGCCGGACCGATGGTCCCCTTGAGCACCGGAAACTCGGTCGACTTGCCGTCCCCCCAGTTGAGGACTGCCTTCTTGTCTGCGCTCATTATGCCTCCTGAAGTTGACCGCCGGCTGCTTGCCCTAGCAGGCGCGCAGCATGGCGAGGATTTCAGCAACAGCCGGTGGGGAACCCGATGCCTGCTCGGTGCGGCCGCTCAGCAGCGACCACAGGGCATGGTCATCCAGTCCCAGCAAACTCTTGAATGCCGCGAGCCGCTCGCCTTCGAGCGACTCGGCATGGCGTTCGAGGAATCTCTCCAGCACCAGGTCGTTTTCCAGCAGCCCGCGACGGCAGTTCCACCGCAACCTGTTGAGTTCAACGCCTTCCATGTCTGAACCCCAAACGTCCGCCCACTCTGTCACAGATTCAAGGCCACCCCGGAGGACCGAGCCACAAAAAGTCGCCGTCCGGGACGGCGAGGATCAAACCGCGCGCTTCACCATCATGGTCTTGATCTTGCCGATCGCCTCGGTCGGGTTCAGGCCCTTGGGGCAGACATCGACGCAATTCATGATGCTGTGGCAGCGGAACAGCCGGTACGGGTCTTCCAGGTTGTCCAGCCGCTCTGCTGCGGCCTGGTCGCGCGTGTCGGCGAGGAAGCGGTAGGCGTGCAGCAGTCCCGCGGGACCGACGAACTTGTCGGGGTTCCACCAGAACGACGGGCAGGCGGTCGAGCAGCAGGCGCACAGGATGCATTCATACAGCCCGTTGAGCTCCTCGCGGTCTTCGGGGGACTGCAGGCGCTCCTTCTCGGGCGGCGGGTCGTTGTTGACCAGGTAGGGCTTGATCGAGTGGTACTGCTTGAAGAATTGCGTCATGTCGACGATGAGGTCGCGGATGACCGGCAGCCCTGGCAGCGGCCGCAGTTCCACCGGCTGCTTGAGCTCCGACAGCTTGGTGGTGCAGGCAAGGCCGTTCTTGCCGTTGATGTTCATCGCGTCCGAGCCGCAGACACCCTCGCGGCAGGAGCGGCGCAGGGACAGGGAGTCGTCCTGTTCCTTGATGCGGACAAGCGCGTCGAGCAGCATCTGGTCGGTCGGCTCGAGCTCGACCTCGTAGTCCTTCATGTAAGGCTTGTCGTCCTTGTCCGGGTCGTAGCGAAATACGCGAAACTGCATGGTTGCTCCCGTCATCCGAGCGCCGCGGTCTGCGCCCCGTATCGTTGCCTGCCGTGCGGCGCCGCTTCAAGCGCCATGGACCCTTGGCCCTAGTACGTCCTGACCTTGGGTGCGATGCTTTCGGCCGTCAGCGGCCTCAGGTTCACCGACTTGTAGTCGAGCCGGTCACCTTCCTTGTACCAGAGCGTGTGCTTGAGCCAGTTCACGTCGTCGCGAGTCTGGTGGTCGGCCCGGTCGTGCGCGCCGCGCGACTCCAGGCGCGCATCGGCCGAGATCATCGTTGCCCGCGCCACTTCGATCTGGTTGTCCAGCTCCAGCGCCTCGATGCGCGCGGTGTTGAACACCTTGGACTTGTCCTTGATCTCGGTGCGCGTGGCGCGGTCCGACACCTCGCGGATCTTCTTGACGCCCTCGGCCATCGAATCGGGGAAGCGGAACACGCCGCAGTGCGTCTGCATGACGCGGCGCATGTCGCGCCCGACCTCGGCGTAGTTCTCGCCGCCGGTCTGGGTGTCCAGCCGCGCCAGCCGCGACAGGGAGCGATCGCCGGCGTCCCTGGGAAGGTCCTTCAGTCCGGGGTTTTCCTTCAGGAAGCGGATCACCGAATCGCCCGACGCCTTGCCGAACACCAGCAGGTCGGTCAGCGAATTGGTGCCAAGGCGGTTGCCGCCATGCACCGAAGCGCAGGCGCATTCCCCGGCCGCGTAGAACCCCGGCACGATCGAATTGGAATTGCCGTTGTGCGGGACCACGACTTCGCCGAGGTGGTTGGTGGGGATGCCGCCCATCATGTAGTGGACCGTCGGCACCACGGGAATGGGGTCCTTGATCGGGTCGACGTTGGCGAACTTGATCGCGATCTCGCGGATTCCGGGCAGGCGCTTGTCGATCACTTCCGGGCCGAGGTGGTCGAGCTTGAGCAGGATGCAGTCGCCTTCCTTGCCGGCACCGCGGCCTTCCTTGATTTCGGTTGCCATCGCGCGCGACACCACGTCGCGGCTGGCGAGGTCCTTCAGGTTGGGGGCATAGCGCTCCATGAAGCGCTCGCCGTTCTTGTTCAGCAGGTAGCCACCCTCGCCGCGCACGCCCTCGGTGATGAGCACGCCGGCCCCGGCGACGCCGGTCGGATGGAACTGCCAGAACTCCATGTCCTCCAGCGGGATACCGGCGCGCGAGGCCATGCCGAGACCGTCGCCGGTATTGATGAAGGCGTTGGTCGTCGAGTAGAAGATCCGCCCTGCGCCTCCCGTCGCGAACAGCGTTGCGCGCGCGTGAAAGATCATCATTTCTCCGGTTTCCATTTCCAGCGCCGTGACACCCAGCACCTGCCCGCTTGGGTCGCGGATCAGGTCAAGCGCCATCCACTCGACGAAAAAATGGGAGTTGGCGCGCACGTTACGCTGGTACAGCGTGTGCAGCATGGCATGGCCGGTGCGGTCGGCTGCACAGCAGGAGCGCTGCACCGGCTTCTCGCCGAAATTCATCGAGTGGCCGCCGAAGGGACGCTGGTAGATGGTGCCATCCTCGTTGCGGTCGAAAGGCATGCCGTAGTGCTCGAGTTCGATCACGCGCGCCGGCGCCTCGCGGCAGAGGAATTCGATGGCATCCTGGTCGCCCAACCAGTCCGACCCCTTGACGGTGTCGTACATGTGCCAGCTCCAGTTGTCCTCGCCCATGTTGCCCAGCGCTGCGCCGACACCGCCCTGTGCGGCAACGGTGTGGGAGCGCGTCGGGAACACCTTGGACAGCACCGCGCACTTCAGGCCGGCCTCTGAAAGCTG
>VGIE01000345.1 GCA_016867955.1 Betaproteobacteria bacterium | reverse complement strand
TGACGAGCACGGCCTTTCGGGCAAGCCGTACGAATTCATCGGCCGGCCAGTGGGCCCGGTGACCAACGAGAACCTCGATCGGTACCGAGCAGCCGGCTTCCACAACCTGGTGCTGCCGTGGGAATCCATCCACCCGTCCGGCCAGGCCGACATGTCGCTCGGCGGCAAGCTGAAGTCGCTGGAGCGCGTCGCCAGGACCCTCGGCATAAAGCCCTGAACCTCTCGCGGAACCACAGCAATCACCTCCGAATGAACACCGCTTCGCTCAGGCAGCACCTGCTGGAGTCGCCCCTGCCGCAGTTGCTCGCAGAGGCCGCGGCGCTGCGCGATCGGGGCCACGGCAATCTCGTCAGCTACTCGCCGAAGGTGTTCATTCCGCTGACGCGGCTGTGCCGCGACGTCTGCCACTACTGCACCTTCGCCAAGTCGCCGGGCAGGCTCGACAAGCTGTACCTCGAGCCCGAGGATGTTTTGGACATCGCACGCGCCGGCCAGGCCGCCGGCTGCCACGAAGCGCTATTTACCCTCGGCGACAAGCCCGAACTGCGCTGGCGCGAGGCGCGCGATTGGCTGGACGCGCGCGGCTATGCCAGCACCATCGACTACCTCGTCGCGATGTGCGCGCTGGTTCTGAAGGAAACGCGGCTGCTGCCACACGCCAACCCGGGCGTGATGACGCGCGAAGAACTCGCCCGTCTGCGCGCGGTGTCGGCCAGCCAGGGCCTGATGCTGGAAACCTCGGCCGACCGGCTCACGGAAAAGGGCCAGGTGCACTTCGGCTCGCCGGACAAGGTCCCGGCGGCGCGCCTCGAAACGATCCGGCTAGCCGGCAAACTGGCAATCCCCTACACCAGCGGCATTCTCATCGGTATCGGCGAGACGCGCGCGGAGCGCCTCGATTCGCTGTTCGTCCTGTTTGATCTGCATGATCGTCATGGTCACATCCAGGAAATCATTGTCCAGAACTTCCGCGCAAAGGACGACACCAAACTGGCCGGCGCCGACGAACCCGGCCTGGCCGACCTGCAATGGACCACCGCTGCCGCGCGCACTATCTTCGGCGCGGCGATGAACATCCAGGCGCCGCCCAACCTGAGCGCCAACGACTACCAGCAGCTGATCGCCGCGGGCATCAACGACTGGGGCGGCGTGTCGCCGGTGACGGCCGACCATGTCAATCCCGAATGCCCCTGGCCCGAACTGGAAGCCCTGCGACGAAACACGCATGCGCAGGGCAAGATCCTCGTCCCGCGCCTGCCAGTCTACCCGGCCTACCTGCAGGAGGGCTCGCGCTGGATGGAAGGCACCGTGCTGACGCAGGCGCTGCGCGCCAGCGATGTCGAAGGCTGGGCGCGTGAAGACCGCTGGGTGGTCGGTTCCGGCCATGCGCCGCGGCTGCCCGCTGCACTCGATGCCACGCCAGACGCCACGCCGGACGTCACGCCGGACGCCACGCCAGACGCAACTAAGGGTCCGGCCTCGTCGGTATCCGCCATCATCGAGCGCGCACGGGCAGGCAAGCGTCTCGAGATGGAAGAGATCGAAGCCCTGTATCGCGCGCGCGGCACGGATTTCACCGAAGTCTGCGCCGCTGCCGACGCGCTGCGGCGCGAGGTGAATGGCGACACCGTGACCTACGTCGTGAACCGCAACATCAACTACACCAATGTCTGCGGCTACCGCTGCCAGTTCTGTGCCTTCTCCAAGGGCCGCATGGCCGAGAGCCTGCGCGGCGATCCCTACGACCTGCCGGTCGAGGAAGTCGTGCGGCGCGCGCGCGAGGCCTGGGAGCGCGGCGCCACCGAGGTCTGCCTGCAGGGCGGCATCCACCCCGACTACACCGGCGAGACCTACCTCGCCATCTCGCGCGAGATCCGCGCCGCGTTGCCGGGAATGCACATCCATGCCTTCTCGCCGCTGGAAGTCAGCCAGGGCGCGAGCACGCTGGGGCTGGACGTCGGCGAATTCCTGCGCCTGCTGACCGCGGCCGGCCTGGCGACCCTGCCCGGCACGGCGGCGGAGATCCTCTGCGACGACGTGCGCGCTACGCTCTGCCCGGACAAGCTGTCCAGCGGCGCCTGGCTGGCGGTGATGGAGACAGCACACCGGCTCGGCATCCGCACCACCGCCACCATCATGTTCGGCCATATGGAGCGCTACGAGCACTGGGCGCGCCACCTGCTATCCGTGCGCGACCTGCAGGCGAAGACCGGCGGCTTCACCGAGTTCGTGCCGCTGCCCTTTGTTGCCGAGGAAGCACCGCTGTTCATGAAGGGCAAGGCGCGCCGCGGGCCCACTTTGCGCGAGGCCATCCTCATGCATGCCGTCGCCCGCCTTGTGCTGCATCCGCTGATTCCCAGCATCCAGACGTCCTGGGTCAAGATGGGGCCCGAAGGTGCCAGGCTGGCGCTGGCCGCCGGCGCCAACGATCTGGGCGGCACGCTGATGAACGAAAGCATTTCACGGGCCGCAGGCTCGCAGCACGGGCAGGAAATGCCGCCGCGGGTTATGGATGAACTGATCCGCTCGCTGGGCCGCACGCCGCGCCAGCGCTCGACGCTCTACGGCACGCCGCCCGAAGAACAGGTCGAGCGCAGCTACAGCGCGGCCCCGCTGACCAAGACCGTTGAGCCATGGGCCGGCAAGTACGCCCGCACCGGCTCGCACAGGGCCAAGACTTTTCCATTGACGCAGACATAGGCAGATGAACAAGACGATTGCAGTGCTGGGCGGCACGGGCGCCGAAGGCGGCGGACTGGCCATTCGCTGGGCCAACGCCGGGCACAAGGTAATTCTCGGCTCGCGCTCGAAGGAGCGCGCCGACTCCGCTGCCAAGGACATGAACTCGAGGATTGGCGCCGACCGAGTCTCCGGCGACAACAACCTCGCCGCTGCGCAGGCCGCCGATATCGTCGTGCTGACCGTCCCCTACTCCGGCCAGCGCGCCACGGCGATGGAGGTGAAGACCGCACTTGCCGGCAAGATCCTCGTCGACGTCACGGTGCCGCTGGTGCCGCCCAAGGTCATGCGCGTGCAATTGCCGGCTGGCGGTTCGGCGGTGGCCGCCCTGCAGGCCGAATTGGGCGAGACAGTGCGCGTGGTGGCGGCGTTCCAGAACATTTCCGCGCATCAGCTGAGCGACCTGGCGCACGTGATGGAATGCGACGTGCTGGTGAGCGGCGACAGCGAAGAGGCGCGCGAGGAAGTTATCAAGCTGGCCCATGATGCCGGCATGCGCGGCGTCCACGCCGGCCCCCTCGTTAATTCCTCCGCAGCCGAGGCGCTGACCTCGATCCTGATTTCCATCAACCGCCGCTACAAGGTCGAAGGCGCGGGCATCCGCATCACCGGCCTGAAGTAGATGCTCCCGCGGCAGGTGATGCAGCAGTCGGCGCCTGGGGCAACAAAGCGGGC
>VGIE01000344.1 GCA_016867955.1 Betaproteobacteria bacterium | reverse complement strand
ACCGAACACAGCGCGCCCTTGGGGATGGTCGTGCCCGCCACCCCGACATCCTGCTTGACGATGCGCCACAGGCCCTGCACCGGCGACTCCCAGCGCAGGCTCTCGTTGATGAAGCGCGGCAGCAGGTGGCGGTCGGCGCGCAGTTCGGCGACTACCTCGGGGAAGCGCACCATCTGCCACATGCCGTGCGCAAGGGCGCTCTTGACCGTTTCGTAGCCGGCGCTGATCAGCTGGTGCATCATGTTCTGCAGCTCGTGCATGGACAGCGGCGCGTCGCCCTCGTAGGCCATCAGCAGCGCCGTCATCAGGTCCTCGCGCGGCGCCTTGCGGCGATCCTCGAAGATGCCGGCGAAGAACTTCTGCATTTCCACTTCCATGCGCGCAGAGGCCTCGATCGACTCGCGGGTCAGCTTGCCCGCGCCGTACTGCTGCAGATTGTCCGCCCAGGCGGTGAAACGCTTGTAGTCGCGAGCGTCCAAGCCGATCAGCTCGGCGGCGATGATGCCCGGGAAAGGCAGCGCGAACTCCTCGATGAAATCCACCTCTCCGCGGTCGATGAACTTGTCGACCAGCTCGGCAGCCAGCCGGTCAAGGCGCGGCTGCAGCTCGCGCACCTCGCGCACGTTGAGGGCGCCGTCGACGATCTTGCGGTAGCGCGCATGCTGCGGCGGGTCGGCGCGCTGCAGCGTGGGCACATGCTCCCAGCCCTCCGACTTCAGGATGCCGACGTAGGCCTTGCTGTTCTCGTCGTCCTGCAGCAGCGTGGCGCGCTCGATGGAACTGGAGAAGGTCTCAGGCGCACGCAGGCAGGACTCCACATCCGCATACTTGCTGACGATGTAGATGTTGCGGTCCGGTACCTTGTAGACCGGGCACTGCGCGTGCATGGCCTGGTAGAAATCGAACGGGCTGCTCAGCACTTCCGGATCGAAGAAATTGAAACTATCGACGGGCTTCATTACGGAATTCGTCGCAGACTGCGCCGCGCCGCCCCCTGCCACTGCTTTCTTCGTGCTGGACATGCTTCCCCTCTCCTCGAAAAATCGCCTTACGCGTTCGGGCCGCGAGATTACCATGCGCACTGCAAAGTCGTGCGCAGGGTTGTGCGCGGCGTCTTATGCAGCTCATCGTGCAGGTCGGTGCACAGCGCGGCACGCGCCATCGCGCGAAGCCCCGCCCGCTCCGGCGCCCGTCGACGGTCGCAGGCCGCGGCGCCGAGCAGCTACAATCCCTCCGCAGCAGAACCGCCGGCGATGCCGGCCGCGACGGCCGATGCCGGATGAGGAGGGGAACCGCACATGAATGCCAAGGCCGAGTTTGTCGCGCCGCCCTACGTGGCGAACATGCAGCGCGTCGACAGTTATGCCGACATCGACGAGATCCTGCGCTCCGAGGATTTCATGCAGGGATCGCATCGTGAGAGCGGCGTGTTCTTCGACGGCAGCCTGCTGCTGATCGAGGGCGAAGAGCACATGCGGCGCCGGCAGCTGATCTCCTCGCTGGTGTCGCGCAGCGCCATGCAGTACTACGAGACCGGCGCGCTCGCTCCGGTGATCGAGCAGGTGATGAAGGAGCTGCGCGAGAAGGGCCGCGACAAGGACGGCGTCGTGCGCGTCGACCTCATCCCGCTGATCCGCTCCATGCTCTACCGCATCAACGCGCTGGTGACCGGCGTCGACAGCGTCGACACGCCCGAGAAGACCGAGCGCTTCCGCGATCTCGTCGACAAGCTCGGCGTGGCGGTGACCGTGGAGTGGTCTACGCGCGACCACGACGAGGTGATCCGCGAGGGGCTCGAGATCCGCCGCCAGCTGATCGAGGAGTTCCTGCTGCCCTCGCTCGAGCGGCGGCGCGCGCTTGTGCGCGAGTTCCGCGACGGCAAAGCCGCAAAGGAGACGCTGCCCACCGACCTGCTCACCATGCTCACCCTGCACGGCGACGACAGGAGGCCGGGCGACGAGGGTTACGTCTGGCGCGAGTGCGCGCTGTTCCTGGTCGCCTCGACGCAGACCACCACGCACACCCTGCCGCACGTCATCGTGCATCTCACCGAGTGGTGCAGGACGCATCCGGCCGACGCCGCGCGCTGCACCGACCCGACCTTCCTGCGCATCGCCGCCATGGAATCGCTGCGGCTGCACCAGCCGGCGCCGACCCTGCTGCGCATCGCGCTGAAGGACGTCACCCTGTCCTCCGGACGCAGGATCGCCAGGGACGAGCGTGTCGCGCTGTTCTTCGTGCCCGCCAACCGCGAGACCGCGGTATTCGGGCCGGATGCGGCCGAGTTCAACCTCAACCGCGTGGCGCCGCCGCGCCTCAGCCCGTGGGGCCTCACCTTCGGCGGCGGGGTCCACATGTGCATCGGGCGGCCGCTGGTGACCGGCATGTTCAACCGCCCGGACGACAAGTCGGGCACTGAGGGCACCATGATCCGCATCCTGCGCACGCTCTACGAGGCCGGCGCGGAGATGGACCCCGAGCGTCCGCCCAGGCGCGTGGCGGCGAGCTACCACGATGCCTACGAGAGCTTTCCGCTCATCCTGCGAAAGCTCTAGAAACGGAGCCCACCATGACCACACCGCGCAAGTCGATCAGGATCGAAGTCGACGAAAACCTCTGCCAGGGCATCGGCTACTGCGAGCGCACCTGCCCCAGCGTGTTCGGTGTCAACAAGGAAAAGCTCATGGCCGTGGTGAAGATCCCGGTGGTGGACGACCCGGCGCTCATCGAGCATGTGGAACTGGCCGAGCAGACCTGCCCGACCCGCGCCATCCTGCTGACGAAACTCGGGGACGGCTAGCATCTCGCCCGAACACGGGGAAGGCCGGGCCGCACGGCACTCCGAGACGCCCGCGCCGCAGTCCGCTGCGCCCCAGTCGCGCGATGCGGCCTATCCGCACTGGCGCCGCAACCTCTACAGCCTGTCGGCCGCCAACCTGCTGTGCAGCATCGGCTTCTCGATCGCCTGGCCGTTCCTGCCGCTGGTGGTGCGCAGTCTCGGCGTTCAGGAGAACCTCGAGGCCTGGATCGGCCACATGCTGCTGCCCTTCTACGTCCTCGGTTTCATCGTTTCGCCGATCTGGGGCGGCATCTCCGACCACTACGGCCGCAAGCCGATGGTGCTGCGCGCCATGCTCGGCATGGGCATCATGATGATGATCCTGCCGTTCGCCCCGACGCCGGGCTGGTTTGCGGCGCTGTTCATGCTGGTGGCGCTGTTCAACGGCTTCAACCCGGCGGTGATGGCGCTGCTGGCCGCCACCACGCCCCCGCGCAGCATGGGCCACGCCTTGTCGCTGGCGCAGACCGGCACGCTGGCCGGACAGACGCTGGGGCCGGCGCTGGGCGCGGTGCTTGCTGTCGCGCTCGCGCACCACCAGTCTATCTTCTGGATCAGCGGCGGGCTGCTGCTGGCCGGCGGCG
>VGIE01000343.1 GCA_016867955.1 Betaproteobacteria bacterium | reverse complement strand
TGCGCCAGCCGCGCAGCGGGTCGCCTTCCGGCGGTTCAATCTTGACGACCGTGGCACCGAAATCGGCGAAAAACTTGCCGGCAAAGGGGCCGGCAATGAGCTGGCCCATCTCGACGACCATCAAACCTTGCAGCGGACCGCCCATGAAACCTCGCTTCATTCAGGAACGATGAGGCGGATTCTCGCATGGCGGCATCCCGAACCCGCTCCGGCGCGCCGGGTGGCGTGCCACGGCAAAAGCTGATAGAAGAATTTCTCTCCTTTTCCTGCCCGGGGCCAGTGCACATGAATCTCCCTCTCGACAAGACGCTGCGTATCGGCGTGCAAGGCATACACCGCCAGGTAGATTCGGGTCCCGGGCCGTGGATGCCAACCCAGGCGGAACTGCGCGCCGTCGTCGAGCGCGTGGATCGCGGCGGCTACGACTCGATGTGGGTGGGCGACCATATCTCGTTCCCGCTGTCGATCCTCGATCCGCTGCTGCAGATCGCGCAGGCCGCGGTGTTCAGCCAGCGCCTTACCTTCGGCACCGGCGTCTACCTGCTGCCACTGCGAAACCCGGCCGCCGTGGCGAAGCAGGTGTCCACGCTCGATCACCTTACCGGCGGCCGGCTGATCTTCGGCGTCGGCGTCGGCGGCGAATTCCCCAAGGAGTACGAGGCCTGCGGAGTCCCGCGCAAGGAGCGCGGTTCGCGCCTCTCGGAAGCCATCCAGGTGCTGCGACAGTTCTGGAGCGGGCTGCCGGCAACCCATCACGGCGCGCACTTCAGTTTCTCCGACGTCAGCATGCAGCCGCCGCCGCGGCAGCCCGGCGGACCGCCCATCTGGTGCGGCGGGCGCTCCGACGCCGCTCTGGCACGCACGGGGCGGCTGGCAGACGGCTGGATCGCCTACGTGGTGACGCCGGAGATGTACAAGTCATCCCTGGACAAGATCGCAAGGGCGGCTGAGGAAGCAGGGCGAACGGTGTCGTCCTTTGGTACCAGCCACCTGCTGTTTGCCCGCGTGGACAAGACCTACGACGCGGCGCTGGACGCGGCTAGTGCCATGTTGAGCAAGCGCTATGCCATGGATTTCCGCAAGGCCACCCAGCGCTACGCCGCGCTCGGGCCGCCCGCACAGGTCGCCGAGAAACTCCAGGCCTTCTACAATGCCGGTGCGCGTCACATGGTGCTGGATTTCGTCGGCCCGCCCGAAGATCGCGACGCGCAAATCGACTGGTTTGCGGCCGAAGTATTGCCACTGCTGAAGCCGCTTACGGCCGCCGGGGTCTGAGCGCGGGGCAACGGCGGGAGGTGCATGATTACGTTCATGGAAATTTCGGGCGTGGCGCCGCTGCTGGGTGGAGCGCAGTTTGGCGCAACGGGTGCATACCAGCTGGTATCGGCGGTGGCCATCGGGGAAATCGACCCGCAAGATCCCGCACTCGCCGGGATCCATGATCTCGAGAAGGTGCCGCGCAACGCTCGCGGCATGCTGGATTACCGGACCGATGTCGTCCTGCTTCGCCCCGCCGACGCGGCCAGGGGCAACGGGCGGCTGCTCTATGAAGTCAATAATCGCGGACGCAAACAGTTGTTTCGCTTTCTCTGCGATGCCAGCTCCACCAATGGTGCCTTGACGCAGGAATCTGACCTGGGCAACGCCTTTGTCCTGCACCGCGGCTACACCATCGCGTGGTCCGGCTGGGACGCCACCGCACCCGCCGCCGATTCGGGCATCACCATGTCCAGCCCCGTCGCCATGGAGGACGGGCGCCCCATGGTGAAGATCATTCGCGACGAGTTCGCTGCCAGAACCACGCATGGGGCCCCTGACCCCGCTGCGCTACCCGCGGGGCATTTCCGCCTGTCCTATCCCGCGGCAAGCCTGGATCCGGCGCAGGCGCGGCTGAGCACGCGCATTCGGCCCGGCGATACCGCGCAGGTGATCCCGCGTTCGCGGTGGGAGTACATCGACGAGCGCAGCATTCGCCTGCTGCCTGTCGGAAGCGAACCGCAACCGGGTGTACTGTACGATTTCCGCTATCCCGCAACCGGTTCGCCGGTGCTGGGGCTGGGTCTGGCCGTCACGCGCGATGTCGTGAGCCATCTCCGCCACGCGGATGCCGCCCTGGAGCTGCTCGGCCAACGCATGACTCACGCGATCGCCGTGGGCATTTCGCAGGCCGGGCGTTACCTGCGCCAGCACCTCGCCCTGGGGTTCAATCGCGATGCGTCGGGCCGCCGCGTGTTCGACGGCGTGCTGGTACATGTGGCGGGCGCCGGCCGCGTATTCGTCAACCAGGCCTTCGCGACGCCCTTTCGCACCCGCTACGCGCACCAAGACCACGACTTCCCCGAATGCGAATTCCCCTTCTCCGCGGCGCGGATGCGGGACCCGGCGAGCGGAAGAGACGGGGCCCTCCTGCAGGGTGATGCATCCGATCCCGTCCTGATGGAATGCAACACCTCGAGCGAGTATTGGAAGAAGGGCGCTTCGCTGCTGCATACCGATCCGCTCGGGCAAGTCGATGCGACGCTGCCGCCAAACGCGCGGGCCTACCTGATCGCCGGCACATCACACGATGGCAGGCCTGGCATGGATGTCGAACCGGGACCGTGCGCCTACCCGCGCAATCCGCACGACCCGGTTCCCGTGCTGCGCGCCCTGCTTGTGGCGCTTGACGAATGGGTAACCGGCGGCAAACCCCCGCCTGAGAGCCGCGTTCCGACCATCGCCGATGGGTCGCTGTGCGCCTCCGATGCGACCGGGTTCCCCGACCTGCCGGGGATCGATCCCGTGCGCGAGACCAACGATGCCGACCCGCCGGCAGACTGGGTCGACCCGCAGGCACCGACGCGCCGCTACCGCCCGCTGGTGTCCCGGGTGGACATCGATGGCAACGAAACTGCCGGCGTGCGCACGCCGGACATCGCAGTGCCGCTCGGGACCCACACCGGCTGGAACCGCTTCGGCTCGCCAATCCCGCATGCCGAGGTCGCCGACAAGCACGGCTGCTTTGTCGCGTTCGCGAAAACACGGGACGAACGCGAAAAACGCGGCGACCCGCGTCGATCGATTGCCGAGAGATATCCGAATCTGCGAGACTATGTGTCTCTGGTGGCCGCCGCGGCAGCGGAACTGGTGAATGCGCGGCTGCTGCTGCCGCAGGACGCAGCGCGCTATGTTGAACGTGCCAGAAACAAGCAATCCCTCATCCACTGAAGACGGAGGAAGGCATGCGGTCAAGAAGTGAAGGAAACACCTCGAGAGGGTCCACGTTCGCGCGGATTTCCGGCACGACGATCTTCACGCTGTGTAGCGTCGTTGCCGGCCATGCGGCCCACGCGCAAGGCGCGCCCAAATTCTCGCCGGACGCATGGAAAGCCGTGGTCGCAGCCGCACAGAAAGAAGGCCGAGTGGTGCTGTACTCGGCGGTAATG
>VGIE01000342.1 GCA_016867955.1 Betaproteobacteria bacterium | reverse complement strand
GCGGGAATGAACTTGATGACCCCGCCCATACGGGCCAGCCCCATCAGCAGCAGCATGATGCCGGCCATCAGCGTCGCCACCTGCAATCCGGCGATGCCGTACTTGGCGGTGATGCCTGACAGGATGGCGATGAACGCGCCGGTCGGCCCCGCGATCTGCAGGCGGCTGCCGCCGAACAGGGAGACCAGGCCGCCGCCGATGATCGCCGCGTAGAGACCTTGCTCCGGTCGGGCGCCCGAGGCGATCGCGAAGGCCATCGCCAGCGGCAGCGCGACCACGCCCACCCCGGCGACGATGTTGGGCGGCCAGTGTCGCCGGACAAGAAGGCCCGCGCGGTGGGCTTCCAGGATGGCGATCACGAAGCGGCCTCGATGGCTGCGGCCTCGCGAGAGGGCCGGCGTTCACTCAGTCCGGTGCCGACTCGGCAAGGCCTCCGGTACGGCAGGCCGGTTCGGACCAGGCTTGCCGCGGAGGCGGTGGGAGAGAAGAGTATGCACATTTTATTATAATATTATGCTAGTATGTTTAGCATTCAATCCCGCCACGGATCACCCAATGGAACTCAAGACCGCGCGCATGACCGTGCTGCTTGACCCCGCCAAGAAGAAGGCCTTCGAGCAGCTCTGCGCCCAGCAGGACACCACGCCCTCCCAGGTGGTGCGGCGATTGATTCGCGACTACCTGAAGCAGCACGGCGCGCACTGGGTTCCGAGCGGGGTGCCGGACGGGGGCGACGGCGAATCGCATCCGGACTGAGCGCGTCCGCCAGACCCGCTGCCCGCGTCCCATCCGCGCGCATCCAGCACCCAGCGGCTGGTGGCAACAGCGCGCGCCGCCTCCCGACACGGTCATGGGGATCTCCGGCGTGCCCCTCCACACCGCGACATCCGCCGGCCAGCCCCAAGCGCAGCTCCTAGCGCAGAGCGGAAATCGCCCGGGCGGGACCGGCGTTGGGTCGCAGCGCCACCAGCGCCCATTCCGGCGCATCCGCCGACAGGATCACCAGCCGGCTCGCCTGCCCGGAGGCGGCGGCACGCCGCAGGTTCCACGGCTCGCTTTCCTGCGGGCCGACGCTGATCCCCGCGCACAGGGATACCTCCGTCAGATACAGCGTCTCGCGCCTTACCCCATGGCCGCCCGCCGCAGCCGGCTGCCCTTCCTTTCCTCCCCTCACCGCCTCCTGCATCGTCCTCATCGCCGTCCCTCCTCCGTGGTTGCGCATCGACACGCGCGGCGCATGATTGCCGCGCCCGGCTCGCGCGAACAGCATGGCGAGCGAGGTCGCGCGTGCTTTGACCGGCGGTATCGCCGGGTGATACTTTTCCGGCGGGTCGGGGCTGCCCGGGAGGTGATGGTGGCGCAGAGCGCAGCACTGGTGGAGGCGCTGAAGCGCGCGCTGAAGGCGAAGGGCGTCACCTATGCCGGTGCGGCGAAGGCGCTGGGGCTGAGCGAGCCCACCGTGAAGCGCATGTTCTCTTCGCAGGATTTCACGCTCCGGCGCCTGGACCGGCTGTGCGAGCTGGCCGACATCGACCTGCCGGAGCTGGCTCGCTCGCTGGAGCAGAAGGAACACCTGCTCGCCCGGCTGAGCACGCAGCAGGAACGCGACATCGTCGGCGACCGCAAGCTGATGCTGGTGGCGCTATGCGCCATGAACGGCTGGACCGCGGCGCAGATCACCGCGGCCTATGCCCTCTCCGAAGCGGAATGCACGCGCCTGCTGGTGAAACTGGACCGCATCAGCATCATCCGGCTGCTGCCGGGCAACCGCATCAGGCTGTTGCTCGCGCGCGCCTTCACCCGGTTGCCCGACGGTCCGATGCAGGCCTACTTCAAGGCGCAGGCGCAGAACGACTACTTCAGTTCGCGCTTCGATCGTCCCGACGAACTGATGCTGTTTGTCACCGGCCGGCTGTCCGGCCGATCGACGGCGGCGATGATTGCGCGCCTCACGCGCGTGGCGCACGAATTCGGCGAACTGCACCGCGAGGACGGCCGGCTCGGCTCTGCCGAGCGCCGCGGCCTGAGCATGCTGGTCGCCATCCGCCCCTGGGAGCTGTCGTCCTTCCAGGACCTGCGCCGGCCCGGCAGCCGCCGGAGCAGGCCCGCTACGCCGGCGCCGGCAGCGGTGCCGAGGAGCGTTCGACCTCGCTGATGTGAACGCGCATCATCCAGACCAGGGCAAGCCCGGGGAGCGCGGCAACGAAGGTCAGCACGAAGAAACCGCCCCAGCCCAGCGATTCGACCATCTGACCCGCCATCGGGCCGAACAGGATGCGTCCCAGCGATGCAATTGCCGACAGCAGCGCGTACTGCGTGGCGCTGAAGGAGTGGTTGCACAGCGCCATGGCGAAGGCGACGAAGGCCGCGGTGCCCATGCCGCTGGCGAGATTCTCGAAGCCGACCGCGAAGACCAGCAGCGGGTAGCTCTTGCCCGCCCACGCCAGCCAGGCAAAGGACAGGTTGGAGACCGCCTGCAGCACCCCGAACGCGAACATCGCGCGGTAGAGACTCATGCGTGCGAGCAGCACGCCGCCCGCCAGCGCCCCGAGCAGCAGGGACGCGAGTCCGAGTCCCTTGTTCACCACGCCGACATCGGTGGGCGTGAAGCCCGCGCCGCGGATGAGGAAGGCGGTGGTCAGGGTGCCGGCCAGCGCGTCGCCAAACTTGTACAACAGCACCAGCGCGAGCAGGCTCAGTGCGCCGGGACGCGTGAACAGGTCGGCCAGCGGCCGCGTCACCGCCTCGCCGAGCGTGCGCGGCACCCCGGCCGGCGCCACCGGTTCGGGCGCCAGCCACGCCGTCGCCATGCCCACTAGCATCAGGCCGGCCATGATGAAGTAGGTCGCCTGCCAGCCGATCAGGTCGCCGAGCACCAGCGCCAGCGCACCCGAGGCCAGCATCGCCATGCGATAGCCGAACACGCCCACCGCAGCGCCGGCGCCCCGCTCGGAGACATTGAGCACGTCGGTGCGGTAGGCGTCGATGACCACATCCTGCGAGGCCGACATGAAGGCCACCCAGAGCGCCGCCAGCCCCAGCAGCCAGAGCGCCTCGCCGGGCGGCGAAACGGCCATGGCCGCGATGCCAACCATCAGGCCGAGCTGGGTGAGCAGCATCCAGCCGCGGCGCCGGCCGAACAGCGGCGGGACGAAACGGTCCATCAGGGGCGACCAGAGGAACTTCAGCGCATAGGGCAGCCCGATCCAGGAAAACCAGGCAATGGTCTTGATGTCGATCGCCGAAACGGTGAGCCATGCCTGCAGGGTGCTGCCGGTCAGGGCCAGCGGCAATCCGGATGAAAATCCCAGCACCATGACCGCGGCAATGCGCGGGCTGCGGAACACGTCCAGATAGGGCATTGGCATGCCGGAATTCTAGCGGTTGACTTGCCCTGCGCGGTTGATTTGCCTGTGAAAAGCCTAT
>VGIE01000341.1 GCA_016867955.1 Betaproteobacteria bacterium | reverse complement strand
GGAGGGCGGGCACTGGGTGGATACGCGCAGCGGCCGGGAACTGCGCGCCGCGCTGTCGGAGCTTGTGTCGGCCTGCGCTGGCGAACCGTTAAGCCTGCCCCCGCCTAGAACAACTGACTCTTGACCTCGTCCGGGGTGCGCGGGGAGGACTCCGCCGCACTGGCTTCGGGCGGCAGCGTCTCGCGCATAAAATACTCCGGCTTGCCGTCCGGCGACTGCCTGCCCGCCTCGTTCACCTTGACGCTGACCACGCCTTCCGGGACCGGCATCGTCGACTCGGCGACGTTCTTCAGCGCCTTGCTCATGAAGCCCGTCCAGATCGGCAGGGCGGTGACGCCACCGGTCTCGCCGTTGCCGAGCTTGCGCGGCTGGTCGAAGCCCACCCAGGCGATGCCCACCAGCGTCGCCTGGTAGCCGTTGAACCAGGCGTCGACGAAATCGTTGGTCGTGCCGGTTTTGCCCGCAAGGTCCTGCCGGCCCAGCGCATTGGCCCGCGCTGCGGTGCCATAGCGAACCACGTCGCGCATCATGCTGTCCATGAGGAAGGCGTTGCGCGCGTCGATCGCGCGCAGCGTCTCGTCCCCCGCCATCTGCGGCTGCGCCTGCGCCAGCAACGTGCCGCGGTCGTCGACGATGCGCGATACCAGGTAGGGTTCCACCTTGTAGCCGCCATTGGCGAAGACCCCGTAGCCCCGCAACATCTGCCACATCGTCGCGGAGCCGGCGCCCAGCGCCATGGTCAGGTAGGGCGGGTGCTTGTCGGCATCGAAGCCGAAGCGCTTGACGTAGTCCTGCGCATACTGCGTGCCGATGGACTGCAGCACCCGGATCGAGATCATGTTCTTCGACCGTGCCAGCCCGGTGCGCAGGCCCATCGGGCCCTCGTACTTGCCGTCGTAGTTCTTCGGTTCCCAGACCTGCCCGCCGGTGAGGAAGGGGTCCACGACGACCGGTGCGTCGTTGACGATGGTGGCCGGCGTGAAGCCCTTTTCGAGCGCCGCCGAATAGATGAAGGGCTTGAACCCGGAACCCGGCTGGCGCCAGGCCTGTGTCACGTGGTTGAACTTGTTGCGGCCGAAATCGAAGCCGCCGACCAGCGCCTTGACGGCACCGTCCTGAGGGCTGGCGGAGACGAACCCGCCCTCCACCTCGGGCAGTTGCGTGATCTGCCAGGCGCCCTTGTCATCCTTCATGATGCGCACGATGGCGCCGCGACGCAGGCGCTTGTTGGGCGCGGTCTTCTCGTCGAGCCCGCGCGCGGCAAACTTCAGACCGTCGCCCGCGATCGTCACGGTCTCCCCGCCGCGATGGAATAGCTTCACCTGGCGCGGGCCGGCCGCGAGGACCAGACCCGGCAGCAGCTCATCGCTGTCGGCGTAGTCGGACAGCGCCTCGTCATAGGCCTCATCGGTGTCTTCGGTCAGCTCGACGTAGCCTTCCGGGCCCCGATAGCCATGCCGGCGGTCGTAATCGAGCAGCGCCTTGCGCAGCGACTGGTATGCGGCCTCCTGGTCTTTCTTGAGAATGGTGGTGTAGACGCGAAAGCCCTTGGTGTACACGTCATCCGGGTAACGCTCGAAGATCATCTGCCGCACCATCTCCGCGACATACTCGGCATGCACGGCATAATCGTTGCGCTCGCGCTTGATCATGAGCGAGACTTTCTGCGCATCCTCGAGCTGTGCGGCGTCGAGATGGCCCAGTTCGCTCATGCGGCGCAGCACGTAGAGCTGGCGCTGCCTGGCTCGCTTGGGGTTGACCACCGGGTTGTAGAGCGAGGGCGCCTTGGGCAGTCCGGCCAGCATGGCGGCTTCGGCCGGGGACAGTTGCTGCAGTGTCTTTCCGAAATAGATCTGGGCGGCCGCCGCGAAGCCGTAGGCGCGCTGGCCGAGGTAGATCTGGTTGATGTACAGCTCGAGGATCTGGTCCTTGCTCAGGCTGGCCTCGATGCGGAAGGCCAGCAGCGCTTCGTACACCTTGCGGATCATCGTCTTCTCGGAAGACAGGAAAAAATTCCTTGCGACCTGCATCGTGATTGTCGATGCTCCCTGGCGTTTGCCGCCGGTGACGAGATTGGAGTAGGCCGCCCTGAAGACGCCGACGTAGTCGACGCCCGAATGCTGGTAGAAGCGCTCGTCCTCGGCGGCAAGAATGGCGTTCTTGAGCAGCGCCGGCACCGTCTCGATGCGGACCACTGAACGACGCTCTTCGCCGAATTCGCCGATCAGAAAGCCATCGGCGGTGTAGATCCGCAGGGGAATCTTGGGCCTGTAGTCGCTGAGCGACTCCACGGAGGGCAGCTTGGGATAGGCTAGCAGCAGCACGAAGCCGCCGATGGCAAGGGCGATGACCGCCAGGCTGGCGAGCAGCAATATCGGGAAAGCGAGCCAGCGCAGGGACATGCTTTGATTCTTAAAATGGCCAATACAAACGCGGGGATGCTCCCCCAGGCTGCCTTGCTTCAGGGCGCCTGACGCAAAGCCGGTTGGGCGCCCCGGGAAACTTGTGTTGCATGAAAGGGGATACTAAGCTCATGCTTTCCCGCACCGGGGCTGCTTCCGCCACCATCGAACCGCTGCCGGGTGCCAGCCGGAAGCGGCAAACCATTATAGGTTGCGGGTTGCAGCCTAGCCACTGCCACGCAAATATTCGCGGCAAAAAATGCCTTACAGAGTACGGGGTTGTTGCTAGGATTTAACGTGGATTATACTTTGTGCGCGTAACCCGCCATAGTTGACAGGGAATTTGGGTTTGCAACTCGATTTCGACATCTTCAAACCGAAGGCGCCGCCCCTGTTCGGCATGGACATCAGCTCGTCGTCCGTGAAGATGGTGGAAATGGTGGAGGCCGGCAAGGGAGTGCCGCGGGTCGAGCGCTATGTCATCGAGCCCCTCCCGAAGGACGCCGTGGTGGACGGGAACATCGCCAATCTGGAGTCGGTGTCCGAGGCGGTCCAGCGCGGCTGGAAGAAGCTGGCGACCAAGACCAAGAACGTGGCCATGGCGCTGCCGACGGCCGCGGTCATCACCAAGAAAATCATCGTACCCGCAGGCCTGCGCGAGGAGGAACTCGAAATACAGGTCGAGTCCGAGGCCAACCAGTACATCCCGTTCGCGCTGGAAGAGGTCAACCTCGATTTCCAGGTGATCGGCCCCTCGCCCTCCGGGCCTGAGGAGGTGGAAGTCCTGATCGCCGCCTCGCGCAAGGAAAAGGTCGAAGAACGCGTTGCCGTGGCCGAATCGGCCGGCCTCAGGGCCCTGTGCATCGACGTCGAGTCCTATGCCACCCAGACCTCCTTCGACCTGATCAAGAAGCAGTTCCCGAACGAGGGCTGACCTGACTGGCTTTTTCTGTGCCAGGTTGAATGTTGTATTTTTCAACTTGGAAGAAGGGGTCTACGAATGGCGAACAAGAAGCACGGCCCGGGGC
>VGIE01000340.1 GCA_016867955.1 Betaproteobacteria bacterium | reverse complement strand
TTCGGGAGGCGAGGGGGCACATCTCCTCGCATCATCAGGCACTCCGAGAGCAAATTTCACGATATAGGGGATACTCCCCTCAAGCCCCCCCCCTGCTTCCGGGGCCATTTCACCACTTCTGAAATGGCCTCCGAATAATACGGCGGAAATGACAAGGGCAAGCGATTGCATTAACCTCACGGCACACCACCGTGCGTCCGCTGGCCGGGATCAACAGATGCTACGGGCGCCCGCAGTCCGGCCGTTTTCGCAAAACCTGTCCGCCTGCGCGGAACTAAGGAGAAACCACATGAACGCACCCATCATTTCGTCGGACTCGCACGTACTCGAGCCAGGCAATCTCTGGCTCGAGCGGCTAGACAAGAAATATCGCGATCGCGCGCCGCGCATCTTCTTTGACGAGAACTCGGGACGCTACAAATTCGGCGGCGAGGGGCTGACGCCAGTGATCTATTCTGGCCTCTTCGCCGCCAACAAGCGCGGCGACAAGCTGGCCGAGCAGATCACCAAGGCTGCGTCGGCGGCGCAGGCGGCATCCGAGAAGGACGCGCCCCCCGGCGGCTGGGATCCGCACCAGCGGCTGAAGGACCAGGACATCGACGGCGTCTGGGCTGAGGTCGTGTACAGCAGCCTGGCCATGGCCATGTTCCGCGTCGAGGACCCGGCCTACCAGCACGCGCTGTTCCGCGTCTACAACAACTGGCTGGGGGAGTTCTGCTCGGTCGCCCCGGATCGCCTGATCGGCATGGCGCAGATCCCGCTGGTCGACGTCGAGGAAGGCGTGCGTGAACTGCGCCGCGCCCACAAGCTGGGGCTCAAGGGCGGCATGATTTTCGCCTCGCCGCCGGCCGACCGGCCCTTCACCACCCGGCACTACGATCCGTTCTGGCGCACGGCGGAGGAGCTGTCGATGCCCATCGGCCTGCACATCCTCACCGGCCACGGGGCGCCCAGCAAGCGCCTGCTCTCCGACCTGACACCCGTCGAGTTTCTCACCGGCCTCATGTCGCTGTCGGACGAGGTGGTCTACTCATTCACCGACATCGTGTTCTCCGGGGTGCTGGAACGATTCCCGAAGCTGAAGCTGGTGTCGGCGGAGAACGAAGTGGGCTGGATTCCGTTCTGGCTGCACATGGCCGACCAGTGGTGGAACCGCTACAAGAAGTCGCACCCGAACGAGCTCACCATGCAGCCCAGCGACTACTTCAAGCGCCAGATGTACGCCACGTTCCTCGAGGATCCGATCGGCGTGCACTGCGCGCAGCTGCCGCTGGTCGGCTATGACAACCTGATGTGGGGCAGCGACTACCCGCACGGTTCGTCGACCTGGCCGAACTCGCTGAAGGTCATCGACCGCATCATGCCCGGCGTAAACCAGGCCAACCGCCGCAAGATGCTGACCGACAACTGCGCCAAGCTCTACGGCCTCAGGGTGGCGGAAGCCGTCGCCTGACCGGGCGCCGCGCCACGGGCGCGGCTTCGCGGAAGGAAAAAACGCCGGGCTTGCCCGGCGTTTTCTTGTCCCGCCCGGCTTCCCGCTCAAGCGGCGCTGAACAGCACCGGGTCGCTGCGCTGCAACTGGCGCAGGTAGGCACTCCACTCGCGCCGCTGGAAGCCGTTCCTCAGGTAGGTCGCGCGGTACGACTGCACCAGCGCTGGCGACAGCGGCTTCGCGCCGATCGACATCGCCTCGATCTGGTAGTTGGCGCATTTCTCCAGCAGGATGGTCTCGACGACCACCTCCTCGAGCGTCGCGCCGACATGCACCGCACCATGGTGCTTCATGAACACCGCGCGTTTCCCGCCGAGCACGCCGGCGATCAGTTCGCCTTCCTCGTCCGGCAGCACTGCGCCGTTGTCCTCGAAGTAGCCGATGTCCTCGGCGAAGATGGCGCCGGGCGCGTAATAGACATCGTAGGGCCTGTCCGACGATGACAGGATGGAGATCTTGTCCGAATGCGTATGGATGGCGGCGTGCACGTCCGGGCGGTGCCGGTAGATGCTGGCGTGAAAATTGATGCCGGGGGAGGCCGGCAAGGTGCCCGCATCGATCACATCCAGATCGAAGCCGACCTTGGAAACGTGCTCGGGCAGGCACTCGTCGAAATACTGGAAGGGAGTGACGAAAAAGGCATCCTCCCCCGGCACGCGCAGGCTGACATGCCCGCCGATCTGGCTGTCAAGGCCGTGGCGATAGAGCATGCGCCGTGCGACAGCAATGCGGAACTTCATGTCTGCGGCTTGCTTAGCATCCATTGCATCACCTTGGTGAAGAGGCACCGACAGAATTGCCGTGAGGGCCTTTGAGGCCAGGGAAATAGGGGGCGCATTCCCTCGTCGTGTCAGGCGCTCCCGACTTACATTAGTCGAACCGGATTCCCGCCGCCTTGATGATGGGCGTCCAGTTGCTCACTTCGGAACGGGTCAGGGATTCGAACTGCTCCGGCGTCGGATAGCCAGGGCTCATGCCGAAGTCGGAGAGACGCTTGGCCACGGCGGGCGACTTGATAGCATCGTTGTAGGCCGTATTGAGCCGCTTCACGATGTCTGCGGGCGTCCCCGGCGGCGCGATGATGCCGTACCAGGTGATGGCAAACATGTTCAGCCCCGACTCCTGCAACGTCGGCAGGTTTGGAAACAGGCTCCAGCGCGACTGGCCGGTGGTGGCGAGCGGGATCAGTTTGCCGGTGTCTATGCTAGGCTTGAGCAGGGAGCCGCTGATGGTGAGGTGCACGCGCCCCTGCAGCAGGTCCGGCATCACCAGACCGCCCTCCTTGTAGGGCACATAGGCCCAGTCGACGCCGGCCAGACCGCGCATGCGCTCGGAAGTGGTCTGGGTGATCGATCCCGAGCCGCCCGCGAAATTGATCTTGCCGGGGTTCGACTTGGCATAGTCGATCAGACCTTTGATGTCGCGAAAGGGCAGCGACGGGTGCGACACCACCACCAGCGGGAACGACATCAGGAACGCAATCGGGGTGAAGTCCTTGCCCGGCTCCAGTTTGAAGTTCGGGTCGGCGATGGTCTGGGTGACCAGCAGCGCATCGTTGACCCCCGCAAGGAAGTAACCGTCCGGCGCCGCCTTGCGCATGGCGATCACCGGCAGGCGCAGGTTGGCGCCAGCCCGGCTCTCCACCACCACCGTCTGTCCGAGCATGGTGGAGACCTCGGCGCTCATCGCCCGTATCAGTATCTCGACATTGGAGCCGGAGGAAAATGGGATGACAAGCGAGATGGGACGGTTGGGATAGGCCTGCGCCGCGGCCTCGGCCGCCATGGCCATCGCCACCAGGAAACCGGGAATCCACCTTCCGAAAACACTGCTCAAGCGAGTGCCCATGCCAGTCTCCTTCGTGCAGGCCAATGGGCATGTCCAGTTCCTGAGCCTCCGCCCACAGCGGGTTGTAGTCGGGACTGCTCAGCAGTCGGTTGT
>VGIE01000339.1 GCA_016867955.1 Betaproteobacteria bacterium | reverse complement strand
ACGTTGCAGGCCACGGCATGACGCCAGCCCATCGGGCGGCAGCACCGCGGCCAGCCGTCCGCGCGGGTCACGCGATGCATCGAGCGCCGAAGTCATCATGAACCGTTGTATTTCAGCAGCCTGCTAGTGTTGTCCGCCTAACGACGCAGCTCAGCAGCCTGGGCCGCGCCGCTGCGTGTGAAGCTCGCGAGCTCGACATACGACCCCCGGTCTGCTGGAGCGCTTGGTTCGGCCCGTTATCTCGCCCCGTCGCCGGCCTTTCGCGTCGGCGCGCGCTCATGGCGAGGCAACCGCACCGCGAAAACCGTCTCTCCCTCGATGGAACGCGCACCCGCCTGGCCCCCGTGCGCCCGGGTCACTTCGCGCACGATGTACAGTCCAAGCCCGAGTCCGTCGTCGGCGTTACGGTCGTCCCCCTGTGCAGGGCCTCGCCTGAGCGGGTCGAAGATCTGGTCCAAGGCCGATGGCTCGATGGCCGGTCCTGCGTTCGTGACCTCGAACCGGACGTCGGCTTCCTCGCCGGTCAGCGCCACGCGAACCGGCGCGTCCGCCACCCCATACTTGATCGCGTTCGTGACGAGGTTGCGGAGCACCTGTTGAAGGCGCTGGCCGTCCCAGTAGCCCCGGGTGTCGCCGACCACCTCCAGCACGAGTTGGCGGCTCGGGTGCGCCCCGCGCAGCTGCTCCAGCTCGTCGGCGAATAGTGCCCCGAGGTCGGCGTCCTTCGGCGAGATGGTGATTCCCAAGCCCATCTTGGTTCGGTTGAAGTCCACGAGGTCGTCCAGCAGGGTCTTCATTGACGCGCCGCTGCGGATCAGGCGGGCCGCGGCGGCGGACACCTCCTCCCCGGCGTTCAGAGCCGCCAGGTACGAGGCGGTCATCTGAATGGTGTTCAGTGGGCTGCGCATGTCGTGGCCCAGCATCCCGAGCAACAGGTTCCGCGCCTGCTCCACCTGTGCGGAAAAAAAGCCGATGGATTCGGCGACCGCCTGGTCAATGGCCTCGTTGAAGCGGATGATGTCGTCAATGTCGGGGGTGTCGGGCTGACATGCGTTCATCCACAGACGGAGGACGCTGGCGCGGAGGGCGCGGTATTCGGCGGCCAGTTGGATAATGTCGAAGCCGCCTTTCGCCCTCAGGACCGCGTGCGTTTCGGCCGCCGTCTCCGGGGCATCTACCCGCTTGAGTGCCCGACCTTTCGACTTGTCAGCCTGCGCTTGCCTCGTCTGGGGCGTCGACAAATCTGCAACCACGGCTTCCAGTATTTGCTGCGCATGATCGCGCAAGGCGAGCGGCGACATCCTCGTCGCGGCCGGGTGGAGGGTGGTTGCAAACGCCTCCCATTCCGCCAGGATGGCTTCCACGTTGCTCGGGATGAACTCAGCTAACCGCATATCCGCCTCGATTCTCGGACTGGCTCCGCGTTTCAAGCGATCGACCTCGGATCCAGGCTGGCGGCCGAACGGTGCGCATCAGCCGCGCCGAGCCGCGAAGCGGGGAGGGCCCCAAGCGCGAGTGCAACGAGCGCCAGCGCGTCGGCTGGATGCGCCTGTTAGGCCGCACGTGGCACCCGGACACCTTCGGCGCGATTTCTGTCCAGCGAGTCGCGCGATCAAGCGGGAACATAGGTCAACCTGATTACATCCTCGCCAATCCGGTCATGAGTCATTAGGCGGAGCGGCGGTCGAGGTCCGGCGAAATATGGCTTGCCGCGACCCAGCACGACGGGGTGCAGGTAGATTCGATACTCATCGATCAGGCCAAGTTCGGTGAGGCTGCGCGCCAAATCCGGGCCAGCCACTTCGATCTCCCCGTCGCGCTCGGCCTTCAACTCGCGGATCGCGCCCTCAAGATCGTCCCCAACAAGCCTGGCGTTGGGGCCGACCGACTTCAACGAGCGCGAGACAACCCATTTCGGCTGGATCCGCCACGCTGCCGCGAAGGCGTGTTCTTCTGCGTCCCATTCAGGATGATCGTCGTCCCAGTACCGCATGACCTCATACATCTGGCGACCGTAGACACTGCCCGCCTGCCCCTGAGCCTCCTCGATGAAGTGGTGGAAGAGCGTGGGGCTTGGCGCAAACGCCATAAGATCGACGTAGCCATCCAGGGACTGGTTCATTCCGAACACGAGCTTAGCCATGCCACTTCCTTTCTTCACGCGGCGCGCCCGCGCGGTTCTGAGCATCGTTGCTGACTGAGACGTTGCGAGTTGTGCGGCCCAACGGTTCAAATCAGTCGCGCCCTAGTGACATGATTCCTCAGACGGTCTGCCGCGTCGGCTCCATTTGAAGGTGAGCCAGTCAGCTCGATGCCCGTTCCAATGACGATGTGTCCTTGGTGCGCCGTTCGCTGCGCCGACGTGCCTACGGGTTCTTCCCGGCCACGGTCATTCCAATAACGTCGCTTGGCAGGGCCGGAGTGTATTTCGGCAACACGCGCGCCTTCGTAGTCTGCTCGAAATCGTAGCCGTAGCCAAGCAACTGCCCTTCGCTAAACGACCGGCCGAAGAAAGAAATCGTCACGGGCAAGCCCGACCACGTCATGCCAGCGGGGACAATCAGATCGGGAAGACCGCTCTCATTGGCGAGATTCGTCAAACTGTCCGTGGGCGCTGGAAGGCCATCGGGCTTGATGTACTGAGCCGGCCGCGGCGACGTTGGATAGACGATCGCATCGAGCTGGTATTTTTCAAAGAGAGCCATCACCGCGGCTTTCGTCGACACGAGCGCCTCGTTCTTCGCGGCAATGTAAGAGGGATCGGTCAAGTCGAGCGCTACCGACGCCGTATACTTCAGCGCGACTGCTTTCTCCGGACTGCGGTAGCCAGTTTTCGGATCGTTGGCACGCGCGACGATCTCGTCGAGCGTCTTGGGGAATTGCGGCTCGGAGGTCTTCAGATAGTCGGCGATCTGTGCCTTGAATTCCGCGTATGTCACGATGTTATAAAGCGCGCCCTTCGATTGGAGGATGTAGTCGGGATACTTAATCGGGTCGACGACTGCCGCGCCGAGCTTCTTCAGCGTCTCGATGGCGGCCTCGACGATCACATCGGTGCCGGCATCCTTCCCCATGAAGTCCCGCGCGATCCCGATGCGGGCACCTTTGAGCGCGCCCGTCTTCAGGTACTTCGTGTAATCGCGCTCGAATTGCCCCTCGCTCTTCTTCGTCGCATCGTCGGCGGGATCGACGCCCGTCATGACCCCCAATGCCACCGCTACATCGTAGACGCTGCGTGCCATCGGTCCGCCCGTGTCGAACGACAGCGCGAGCGGTACGATGCCCGCGCGGCTGAGCAGTCCGTGTGTCGGCTTCAGACCGACAATTCCGTTGGCTGATGACGGGCCACGGACAGATCCGCCGGTATCGGTGCCCAAGCCGAATTGCGCGAACGCGGCGGCAATCGCCGCCCCTGTTCCGCCGCTCGATCCTGC
>VGIE01000338.1 GCA_016867955.1 Betaproteobacteria bacterium | reverse complement strand
GAAGCCGCGCATGCCGAACCCTTCGGGACAGGACGATTCCGGTCGAGCTCATCTCAGAGCACGCCATCGCGCTTCAGGGAAGCGAGGTCGTCGCTGCTGAAACCCATCCATTCACTGTAGACAGCCGTATTGTCGGCACCGCGGTCACGGCCGGCGTGCCTGATCGCATGGTCGCGCGCCGGGAACTTCGGGACGATGCCTTGCATGAGCACCGAACCCCAGCGGTCGTCCTGCGCCCGCACGAGATCCTCGCGCGCCTGGTAGTGCGGGTCCTGGACGATGTCGGCGACGTTGTAGACGGCGCTGAACACGGCGCCCGCGGCGGTGAGGTCCGCGGCCAGCTTGTCGAAGGTGTTGCTCTCGGCCCAGGGGGTAAGGTGCTCGTTGCAGCGCCACAGGAAGGCCTGCACCTTCTTCATGTCACTGTCGCGCATGGCGCCGCCGTCGATCTCGGGCAGCAGGTGTTCGGCGCGCGCGGCCACGAGGATGCGGCGTGCCGCGACCGGCCCCACGGCACTGACGCACAGCCAGCGGTCGTCCCTGGTGCGATAAACGTTGCGCAGCACGCCGTGATCGCCCAGGTAGTTGCCGGGGCGCTTGGGGATCTTGCCCACCATGTCGTAGCCCGACACCTGCGTGGGAATGATGCGGAATAGCGCCTCGAACAGCGCCACGTCGATCACTTCCACGCCCTGGCTTTTCTCCAGCCCGCCGTTACGCAGCCGGCTCACGAGGGCGGCAAGCACGCCCACGGCGCCGAACACCGAGGCCACGCCGTCGCCCAGCGTGGTGGACGGGAAGGCCGGCGGGCCGTCGGGAAATCCGTTCATGTAGGCAAAGCCGCTCATTGCTTCGGCGATGGTGCCGAACCCGGGGCTGTCGCGCATGGGTCCGGTCTGTCCGTAGCCACTGATCCGCAGCAATGCCAGGCTGACGCCTTCGGCTTCCAGGTCGGCGGGGCCCATCTTCCATTTCTCCAGCGTTCCCGGGCGGAAGTTCTCCACCAGCACGTCGTGCCTGCGGGCGAAATCGAGGAAGATCTCGCGCCCGCGCGGCTTGGACAGGTCGAGCGTGATGTTCTTCTTGCTGCGCTGGGCGACTTTCCACCAGGCCGAATCGCCCTCCTTCGTCGGCAACATGGTGCGGATGGGGCTTCCCGCGGGATGCTCGATGCTTATCACTTCGGCGCCGAGGTCGGCGAGGATGGCCGCCGCGTTGGCGCCGGAATACTGGTGGGAGATGTCGAGAATGCGGATCCCTTGCAGCAGCGGGGGGCGCTTGTTGGATGCGGCATTCATGAATGGCTCCTCAAGACCTGGGCATGCGGATGACGTCATTCGCGGCGAGCGCATCGATTTCGTTGCTGGCGAGTCCCAGCAGTTCGCGCAACACCGATGCCGTGTCCGCGCCCAGCGTGGGCGCGGGCGTGGCCGGCGCGCTGTTCCATTCTGCGACGCGGATGGGCGAGCGCACGACTTCGTATTGTTTTCCGGGCTCGCCCATAGCCATGAGGCTGGCGTTGTGGCGCACCTGCTCGCTTCTCACCGCCTCGTGCAGCTCCAGCACCGGGCTGCAGGGCACGTCGGCCTTCTCCAGGACCTTGAGCCAGTCCGCGCTCGGGCGCGCGGCGAAGATCCTCTCCAATTCGCCCGCCAGCAGAGCCCGGTTGGCGAGCCGCGCCGCGTTGGTGGCAAAGCGCGGATCCGTGAGCCAGTCCTCGTGCCCCAACGCGCCGACGAGGTTCTGCCAGAACCCGCGCGTGAAGGCGCCCACCATGACGTACTGCCCGTCGGAGCAGGCGAAGGCCTGGTAGGGGACAATCTGCGCGTGCCCGCGCCCGAGTCGCGGCACCTGGTAACCCAGCGTAGTCACCGAGGGGATGTAGTTGCTCATCATGTTGAGCGCGGCATCGAGCATGGCAATTTCCACATGCTGGCCTTCGGGGTGCAGTTCGCGCGCGTGCAGTGCCGCCAGCACGCCGGACAGGGCGAACAGGCCGCTGGAAAAATCCGCGATGGGCGCACCGATGCGCACCGGACCGCCGCCCACTTCACCGGTGATGCCCATCAGTCCCGACACGCTTTGCATGATGATGTCGTTGGCCGGCCGCTCCGACCAGGGGCCGCTCGCGCCGAAGGCCGAGATCGAGCAGTAGATGAGGCCCGGGCGCAGCTTCTTCAGATCGTCGAAGCCGAGCCCCAGCCGCTGCATGACGCCGGGGCGGAAGTTCTCCACCACGATGTCGGACTTCGCTGCCATTCGGCGCGCGAGATCCGCGCCCTCGGGAACGGCGAGGTCGATGACGATGCCCTTCTTGTTGCGGTTGAGGGCAACGTAGTACTCCGAGTCCTTGGGTCCGAGCATGGGCATGGGCAGGCCCATGGTGCGGGCGCCATCGCCGCCCCTGGGCTTTTCGATCTTGATGACTTCGGCGCCCATGTCGCCGAGGAACATGGTGGCGAAGGGCGCGGCGGCCGCGTGGCTGAAGTCGAGCACGCGGATGCCGGTCAGCGGGCCCCTGCCGGTCTTGCCCCCGGGGGCCGGCGCATTCCCGCGCCGTGGCGCGACGGTCATTTCGGCGTGTCCTGCTCGTGGTCCAGCGGGAAGGGCGGCAGCGGATTGCCGCGTGAAGGCAGGGCGACGATGGCATGGCCGGGCATGATCACTGTCCCGCGCTGGTTGACGCCCTGGACGGAGCATTTCACGTAGCCGGTGCCGGTCTTCGCGCCGCGCCATTTTTCCAGGACGTTGCCCTTGATCCACACCGTGTCGCCGATGAAATTCATGCCGCGGTACTGCGCGTATACGTCGGCCACCCAGGCGTCGTCGCCGGCCCAGTTGGTCATGAAATGCGTGGCCCAGGCACCGCGCTGCGAGCCGTAGTCGTAGGGCCCCGGCATGCCGATCTCGGCTGCCATGAACGGATCCCAGTGCACCCGCTCGACGGCCTGCGGAATGCCCGTCTCCGGGTCCTTCACCGCCACTTTGGGCGACTGCCGGCGGTAGGCCAGCCAGTATTGGCCGCTCCTCACATGCGGCGAGCCGATGCCCTGCATCCAGGCGATCATGTCGGCTACCGTCAGCGGGCCGCGCACGATGGGCTGCATGGCGTCGCCTACGCTGGTGTCCTCCCAGTAGCGCGGCGTCGCGCCACGGACGATTTCGGCGCCGGTCGCGGCGTCGATATCGGCGATCTGCTTGTCGGTGTAGCGGGCCTTGGGGATGTCGGCATACTTGCCCTTCTCCTTGCCGGCATGGCGTTCGGTGCGCACCGCCGCCATGTGGCAGCGGGCCACCAGTTCGCCGTGCTGATTGTGGTACAGGAACTCGCGGGTCTGCATCAGGGAGCGCCCGGCATAGGCGCCGGTGCGGTCATCCACGCCGATCAGTTCCTTGGTGGCTGTCACTTCGTCGCCTTCCAGCAGCGGCCGGTAGTAGGTCCAGC
>VGIE01000337.1 GCA_016867955.1 Betaproteobacteria bacterium | reverse complement strand
GCGCACGGTGCAGCAGATGCAGCCGTTGTTCATCTCGAACACCTCCTCGTCGACATCGACGACGAGGTCATTGTCCACGCCGAGCTCGCCGAACTCATTGATCACCACGGCATACTTGCGGCCATGGCTGCCGGTAAGAATGCGGTTCAGCAGCGTGGTCTTGCCGGCGCCGAGATAGCCGGTGAGCACCGTGACGGGGATCGGGGCAGGTGCGTCCATGGGCGTGTCTCCTTAGGCGGAAAGGGCGGGTGAAGGGGCAGCGGCATCGAGCCCGGCCGCCAGGAAGGCTGCGAGGCTGGCTTCGATCGCAGCGCGCGGCAGGTCACGCACGATGAAGACGATGCGCGAGCGGCGATCGTCGCCGTCGGGCCAGGCCGCCAGCTGCACGGTGGGGTGGAACACGTGCTGCACGGCATGCAGCACCACCGGACGGTCCTCGCCGGCGAGGTTGAGCAGGCCCTTGACCCGCAGCAGGGAGTCGCCGCGGGTGGCCGTGATCATGTCGAGCCATGTTGCCAGCGCCGTCAGGGGCAGCGGTTGGTCGAAGGTGAGGCAGACCGAATGGATCCGCGCGTCATGCCGGTTGGGGTCGTGGGCGTGCTGGTGGTGATGTTCGCGATCGGCGTGGGAATGGCCGGCGTGGTGGTGGTGCGTGTGGTCCTCGTGATGTGCCGCGACGCGCAGCCATTCCAGGACCGCCTCGGGCCGCGCCGAGGGATCATAGGGCCCGGCCGACATCACCAGGGCCGGGTCGATGCAGCCTTGGTTGGCGCGGTGGAGCGGTGCATTCGGGTTCAACACCCGCAACCGCGCCTCGAGCGCTGCGACGATCTCGGGCGCTGCAATGTCGGCCTTGGTGACAAACAGCCGGTCCGCGACCGCCGCCTGGCGCACTGCCTCGAACTGGGTATCCAGCGTCGCCATGCCATTGACGGCATCGACGGTCGCCACCACGCCGTCGAGGACGAACTGCCCCAATATCAAGGTGTCAGCCATCAAAGTCTGTAGGATGGGCGCGGGATCAGCCAGCCCGGTCGTCTCGATCACCACGCGGGCGATCGGGTGACCCTGCGCCATTCGGTCCTGCAGCCCCGCCAGCGCACGCACCAGATCGCCGCGGATGGTGCAGCACAGGCAGCCGGCGCTCAGCAGCACGGTGTCGTCGTCCAGGTGCTCGACCAGCAGGTGGTCGAGCCCAACCTCGCCGAACTCGTTGATCAGGACGGCGGTATGTGCCGCTCGCGGGTGCTTCAGCAGCCGGTTGAGCAGCGTTGTCTTGCCGGAGCCGAGAAATCCGGTGAGCACCGTGACGGGAATGCGCCCGAACATTGCAGTCACGCCCCGTACAGCGTGGCAGGGTCCACACGCGGCGCGTCGATTTCGCTCCATGTGTCGTCGCGGGCCTCCCAGGAGAAGCACGACCGCCGCCCGGTGTGGCAGGCAACCCCGTGCTGGTCGACTAGCGCCAGCAGCGCGTCGCCGTCGCAATCCAGGCGCAGGGCCACCAGGTGCTGCTGCTGGCCGGAGGTCTCCCCCTTGCGCCACAGGCCCTTGCGGCTGCGCGAGTAGTAGCAGACGCGACGCGTCGCCAGGGTCTCCAGCACGGCGTCGCGGTTCATCCAGGCCATCATCAGGATCTCGCCGGTGTCGTGCTGCTGGGCGATGCATGGCACCAGACCCGCATCGTTCCAGGCAATTGTGGCGAGGAGGGCATTCGGCTGCACATCGTGTCTCATAGTGATATGTTATACTATTACATTTCTCGGCGCCAGGACTGTCCCTGCGATGGCGTGAGCAGGAAGCGGTCCGCGCTACCAGGCGGCGCGATACAGCGCCTCGAAGTCCTCGGCCGCGAGCGGGCGGGGATTGCTGCGGTTGACTGGATCGTTCACCGCATCTGAGACCAGCAACGGCAGCAGTTCGTTCGTGCCGCCGAGGTCGCGGATGGACCGCTCGAGGCCGATGTCGCGGCGCAGCGCCACGATCGCATCGAGTGCGCGCTGGCCATTGCCCTGCGCCCCGCCGGCCGGATCGGCCGCGCCGAGCGCATCGGCAACACGGGCATACCGGGCGTAGGCAACCGGCATGTTGGCCGCCATCACATGCGGCAGCATGGTGGCGAGGGTCTGGCCATGCGCGGCGTTCAGCCGGGCTGACAAGGCATGGCCGGTGCCGTGCGCGGCTCCCAACCCTGAGACGTTGAAGGCGATCGCCGCCATGCTGGAGCCCAGCATCATCTGCGCCCGCGCCTCGAGGTTGTCGGGCTCACGCAACACAATGGGCAGATTCGTGGCGACCATGCGGATCGCCTGCAGGGCGACACCGTCGGAATAGGGCGTGGTGCGCGACGATGAACAAGCTTCCACCGCGTGCGTCAGCACGTCGAAGCCGCAGGTCGCAGTCGGATAGGGCGGCAGCTTCAGTGTGAGAGAGGGGTCGAGCAGCGAGACGGCCGGCACGATGCTGGGATGCACCACATAGGTCTTGCGGCCCAGCGCGGTGTTGGTGATCACGCAGGCCGAATTGGTCTCCGATCCCGTCCCGGACGTCGTCGCCACCGCGATCACCGGCACGCCGGGCTGGCTTGGCGGCGTGGCCTGCAGCACCGCGACCGATCCTGGATTGGGCCCCAGCAGCGCGATTGCCTTGCCGCAATCCATCGCCGACCCGCCGCCGATGGCGATCACTAACGGATCAGCCAAGCCGCGCAGCAAGGCTGCACCATCCTCGACATTGCGGTCGGTGGGATTGGCCTCGACCCCGTCAAACACCTTGACCGTGATTCCGTCGGCGGTCAGGCGCTCCAGCATGGGCGTGATCACCCCCGCGCGCATCAGGCCGGGATCGGTGACCACCATGGCGCAACTGCGCCCCAATGCCCGGACATAGCCGGCCAGGCCGAGTGAGGAGCCGACCCCGAAGACAATGCTCGGCAGGGGGCGGATGGTGAAGGTCTTCTCTGATAGCATTTCAACCTCGGGGCGTTGCGGGTGGCCGGCGTGGTGGTTCGACGGAGGTGCGGAGGCCTTGGCGGAGAGGCGTGGCGCCGATCGCCGCTTTGCGGAAGCCAAGTTTTCTGTGTTGTTCGGGATGATACGTTATACTATAACGTATCTCGATGCCAGCTCCTTTGCCCTCCATTGTCGCATCCGACCTCGCCCGAGGCGCCGTAGGGGTACGGGGTAGGGCGCGCGGGCGTGTCCTGACACCGCTGCGGCGTGCCGTGCTCGATCTGTTGCATGCAGCGGACCGGCCCATCGGGGCCTATGCATTGTTGGAGCATCTGCGCACGACCCATCCGCAGGCGGCGGCGCCGACCGTGTATCGCGCCCTGGCCTTCCTGCTGGAGGAAGGACTCGTCCATCGCATAGAGCGGCTGAACGCCTTCATCGCGGCTGGCGAGCAACGGGCGGCTCCGGGCACCGTTCAGGTCGCGGGAAAGGTCCAGTTT
>VGIE01000336.1 GCA_016867955.1 Betaproteobacteria bacterium | reverse complement strand
TGACGATCAGGTCGGCATGGGCGAACACTTCCTCGGGGCTGGCGGCGATACTTGCACCGGCCCGCTCGTAGGCGGCATCGGTGGCGCCGATGCCGCTGCCCGTGTCGCGCTCGACGAGCACCTGGTGGCCGTGCGCAATCGCCTCCCGCACCGACGAGGGCGTCAGGCCGACGCGGTATTCGTGGATCTTGATTTCCTTCGGTACGCCGATCAGCATGGCCGTCTCCCGTGGGTGGCCGCACGACCTCGGCATGGGCGGCACGTCGATGCAGCCGCAGGCACGCGGCCCGGCTTCATGGTAGCGACTCCGCCGGCACCCGCGGGCGGGCGCGCCGTCATGGGCGTGCGAGCGCGCAGGCGCGCATTGACACGACAAAATGCGCCAGGTCGGGTGTCGCGAGACCGGCTTCCTTGGCCAGATCGTCCCACTGGCGCAACTTCACCGCGTCCTGGGCGTGCGGCTGCGAGATGAAGGCCTCTGCTTGCGCCGGGCTGAACACGCCGCCCTGCAGCTGCAGGCTGCGCCGCGAATCGGCCGACAGCGCGGCTTGGTAGTCGCCGCGCACGCAGCACAGGTAGCGCTTGGCATCGACGTGCAGACGGATCGGTTCGAGCACCTGCGCGCCAAACAGCCCGCGCAGGAACGGAATGGCGAAGTACTGGTGGGTGTCGTCGATGCCGCGTTCCGTCGGCGTCTCGCCGCGGTCGGCGAGGATGTGCCCCAGGTCGTGCAAAAGGCAGGCCGTCACGAGGCTCGCGCCGGCCCCGGCCAGCTCGGCCAGTTGCGCGGTCTGCAGCGCATGCTGCAGCTGCGTTACCGGCTCGCCGCTGTAGGCGAGGTGGCCCTTTTCGCGGTAGAGGGCGCAGATATCCTCGATGCTCAGCATGCGGTGCGCGCGGAATGCGCCGTCAGCACCGCGGCAGCGGCGCGCCGGCCGGCCTGCGCGCAGCGCGCAGTGCCACCGCGGACGGCAGGTTCAGCAGGGACTGCATGGGCTTATCCGCTCTCGGTCCGCGGCCGCTACGCCCATGGCAGGGAATAGGTCTTGGTGTTGGTGAAGCTTTTCATCGCTTCCTGCACGCCTTCCTTGTAGCCCAGCCCGGAATCCTTGATGCCGCCAAAGGGGGTCAGCTCCAGGCGGTAACCGGGCACCTCGCGCACGTTCACCGTGCCGACGTGCAGCTCCGCCACGAAGCGCGCAATGTAGTCCAGGCGATTGGTGCAGACACCTGACGACAGCCCGTAGGCGGTGCTATTGGACATGCGGATCGCCTCGTCGATGGTGCGGAAGCGGATCACCGGCGACACCGGCCCGAAGGTCTCGTGCAGCACCAGCGGCATTTCCGGTGTGACATGATCGACTACTGTGGGTGAATACAGCGCCCCGTGGCGCAGGTTGCCGTGCAGCAGGCGCGCACCCATGCCGACCGCCTCGTTCACCCGGTCCTCGCAATACCCCGCCGCCGCCGCATCGATCAGCGTGCCCATGTCCATGGCCTGGTTCATCGGGTCGCCGTGGCGCCAGGCCCGGGTTTTCGCCAGCAGCAGGTCGACGAAATCGCCGGCCACCGATTCCTGAACCAGCATGCGCTTGACGGCCGTGCAGCGCTGTCCCGAATTCTTGTAGGAACCTGCAACGGCCAGCGTGGCCGCTTCCTCCAGGTCGGCGTCTTCCATCACGATCAGCGGATCATTGCCGCCCAGTTCCAGCACCATGCGCCGGTAGCCGGCCCTCGCAGCGATGAACTTGCCGATGGCGACGCCGCCGGTGAAGGTGATGAGATCGACATTCGGGTTGGTGATCAGCTCCTCGGCGATTTCGCGCGGGTCGCCGGTGACAACCTGGAACATCTCCGGCGGAAGGCCTGCCTCGTACAGCACGTCGGCCAGGGCGAGTGCGGACAGGGGTACCTTTTCCGAGGGTTTCAGCAGCATGCGGTTGTTGGTGGCGATGGCGGGAACCACCTTGTGCGCCGCCTGGTTCATCGGATGATTGAAGGGTGTTATCGCGCTGATCACCCCGAGCAACGGATCGCGCTGGGTGTAGACGCGCCGGCGCTTTCCGTGCGGGGTCAGGTCGCAGGAAAAGACCTGCCCGTCGTCGCGCAGCGCCTCATTGGCGCCGAACATTAGCACATCGCTGACGCGGCCGATTTCGTACAGGGAATCCTTCTTGCACAGGCCGCTTTCGGCGGTGATGAGGTCGGACAGGGAGTCCGAGCGCTCGCGCACCAGCGAAGCCGCGCGGTTGAGAATGCTGGCGCGCTCATAGCGGGTGAGACGGGGTCGGTACGCCTGGGCGATGGCGAAGGCACGGCGCACATCGTCGAGGGTGGCCTTGGGCACACTGCCGATCAGCGCACCGGTATGGGGGTTGAATACCTCGATGACGCGCTCGCGCGTGACGCGCTCCCCGCCGATGCGCATCGCTTCGGCGTGGAACGCGGTGCCTTGCGGCGGCTTGGCGACGGAGTTCACGCTGGCGTCCTACCCCAGGCGGTTGAGGGCGACATCGAGGATGTCGAAGTTGCGCAGCCGGTGCTGCGGCGACATCCCGCTGGCCTTGCGGCTGAACAGCAACGGCACCTTCTGCTCGGACAGGCCGCCATGCGAGCGTAGCGGTACGTCCAGCCCGGACAGGTCGTGCCTAGAAGCGCTGGTGCCGAGTACGCTCAGCCGCTCGGAAAGGATGACGATGTCGCCCATGCGGTCCGGTGGCAGCTCGAAGCGCGCGCAGGCGGCACGCTTGTCCAGAACCAGTTCGATGCCGGGGACTGCGCCCAGGCGCGCGGCAATGTCGTCGGGCCGGGCTGTGGCCGGGAGATACGCGGTGGCGAACGAGCCGAGTGCGCCATGGTGGGCGACATACGGATCGGTAATGGGAAGGATCACGCGTGCCGTCGCCTTGCCCAGCCAATCGTCGAGAAGGTCCTGCAGGAAGACGATCTGCGGTCTGCCGGCCGAATCCGTCTTGGCATTCATGCCGTGGTCGGCGGTCAGCGCAATGGTCGCGCCGAGGGCTTCGAGTTGGGCCATGTGGCCGTCCAGTATGCCGTAGAAGGCGTTGGCGAGCGGTGTTCCGGGCGCGTGCTTGTGCTGGATGTAGTCGGTGGTGGACAGGTACATGAGCTCGGGGCGCTGCAACTGCATGAGCTTCACCCCGGCGGCGAGGACGAACTCGGACAGCGCGGCGCTGTAGACCGAAGCCAGCGGCCGCCCGACCAGCTGCAACACGTTACCGATGCCGTTCTGCTTTTCCGTGGCCTGGTCGGCATGCTCCGCCGAAAAACAAATACCCTTGAGCTCGTGACCGAGCAGGGTACGCAGCTTGTCCTTGGCGGTGACCACCGCGACCCTGGCGCCGGACCGGGAGAATGCCGCCAGCACGCTGCCGGCACGCAACAGCGCCGGGTCGTTCATCATGACTTCGCGGTCGTTGTCGCGATCGAAGAAGT
>VGIE01000335.1 GCA_016867955.1 Betaproteobacteria bacterium | reverse complement strand
CCGGCACGGAGAACACCTTGAAGTCCACTGTCTTCATCACGTCGGTAAGCTCGCTGAACTTCAGCGCGACGCGCAGGTCCGGCTTGTCCGAGCCGTAGAGGCGCAAGGCGTCGGCATGGCTCATGCCCGGAAAGGGCTGCTGCAGGTCCTCGCCCATGGCTTCCCTGAACACGCTGCGGAACATGCCCTCGAAGATGTTGCGGATCTCCTCCTCGCCGAGGAACGAAGTCTCGCAGTCGATCTGGGTAAATTCGGGCTGGCGGTCGGAGCGCAGGTCCTCGTCGCGGAAGCACTTGGTGATCTGGTAATAACGGTCGAAGCCCGCCATCATCAGCATCTGCTTGAACAGCTGCGGCGACTGCGGCAGGGCGAAGAACTGGCCGTCGTGCACCCGCGAGGGCACCAGGTAGTCGCGCGCGCCCTCCGGCGTCGACTTGGTGAGCATCGGCGTCTCGATGTCGATGAAACCCTGCGCATCCAGGTATCTGCGTACTGCCATGGCGACGCGATAGCGCAGCATCAGGTTCTTCTGCATCTGCGGGCGGCGCAGGTCGATGACGCGATGCGTGAGGCGCACGTTCTCCGAGAGGTTTTCGTCATCGAGCTGGAAGGGCGGCGTCAGCGCGGCGTTCAGGATCTCGATGGTGTGGGACAGCACTTCGATCCCGCCCGAGTGCAGGTTGGGATTGATAGTGCCCTCGGGGCGCTTCCTCACCACGCCGGTGACCTTCAGCACGTACTCGTTGCGGATGCGCTCGGCGTTGGCGAAGGTGTCCCTGCGGTCCGGGTCGCTGACCACCTGCACCAGGCCCTCGCGGTCGCGCAGGTCGATGAAGATCACCCCGCCGTGGTCGCGCCGGCGGTGCGCCCAGCCGTAGAGGGTGACGGTCTTGCCCAGGTCGGCCGTGCCGACCTGGCCGCAGTAGTGGGTGCGCATTGGGGAAACTCTTAGTGGAAGTGAGTTGTGTCGCTAGGCAGGCGTCGGCGAAACGCCGTACCCGTGAATCCGCACAGCGGGGCCGGCGCCTTTGCGGCGTGCTCGCCGCGCAGGTTCCGAAGCGCCACGCTTCCTCGCCGCGTCGGACGAGGGAGGGAACGCCGGATCCGCGCCTCGCACGATCGCATCACCGGAAGATTTTCGCGGCATGTAGTGGTCCGGAGAATCATGGGGGAAGCTCTTAAGCGAAGTGAGGAATCCGGGTGAAACGGTGCGCCGCAGCCGCTAGCGGCGTGGCATCACGGCGTGGTGGTCGAGGCGCGCGGCGGCGGTGCCACCACGCCCATCGAGATGACGTACTTCAGCGCGTCGTCCACGCTCATGTCGAGCTCGATCACGTCCGCGCGCGGCATTATGAGAAAGAAGCCCGAGGTGGGGTTCGGTGTCGTCGGCACGTAGACGCTCAAGTAGTCGCCGGACAGATGGTTGCCGATGTCGCCGCCCGGCTGCCCCGTCATGAAGGCGATGGTCCAGCTGCCTGCGCGCGGGTACTGCACCAGCAGCGCCTTGCGGAAGGCCTGGCCACCCGGCGAGAACAGCGTGTCGCTGACCTGCTTGACGCCGCCATAGATGGAATTCACCACCGGGATACGCCGGAGGATGCCCTCCCAGACGACCAGCAGCTTCTGTCCGAGGAAATTGGACACGAACAGCCCGGTCAGCAGCACCACAAGCAGGGTGAGCAGCACGCCCAGCCCGGGGATGTACACCTTCGGCTGCAAGATCGGCGGCAGCAGCAGCAGGGTCTGGTCCATGGTCGTGACAATGGCCTCGAGCACCCAGATGGTGATCGCGAGGGGTATCCAGACCAGCAGGCCGGTAATCAGGTATTTCTTCATGAATGGTTGCCCAACAAGGCTTCACGGTCGAATGTGATGCCGGTTTGCTGCGTGCGCTGCGTCCCTGCAGCGCAGGTCCAAACTGCAATCAAGAGATCAGGGCGTCGCCGTGCCGGTGCTGGCGGGCGCGCCGGCCGCGCTGGTGGTACTGGCGGCCGCCGGTGTCGACGCCGACTCGGTCTTGGGCTTGTCGCTTGCCGTGTCTGTCTTCGAGGCCGCGCCCGCATCCGCCGAATCCGCTGCCGGCTTGCCGTTGGAACCGCCCTTGAAGTCCGTGGCATACCAGCCCGAACCCTTGAGCTGGAACCCCGCAGCAGTCAGCATCTTCCGGTAGGCCGGCTCGCCGCACTCGGGACACTCGGTAAGCAGCGCGTCGCTCATCTTTTGCAGATGCTCATTCTGAAAACTGCAGCACGCGCATCGATAAACGTAGATCGGCATGTGAGGCTCCGAAAACCAAGTCGCGGAAAACATTGGGAAAAATGAGGAGAAAATTATACCCGAACGGCCCCCCCCGCCCGGCTTGAATGGGGTGCGCCGGGCGGATATTCAAGGCCCGCACGACCAACCGGCAGGCCGAAAAAAGCGCGACCGGCAGTTGCAGGCCCCTCGCGGGGACGACCCGTCACTTGCCCAGCGATTCCTTCTCCATCAGCAGATAGGTGCCGTAGGCATTGATGCGATTGGCTGCTTCGAATGCCGGCAGCTTCGAGAAGCGGCTCCAGTCGGTGTTCTTCAGCACTTCCTCGAATGGCACGAAGTCGCGCACCGCATCGGCCATGACGCGGCGCAGGAACAGCAGGTACTCGCGCGTGAGGTTGAGGTCGGCCCCGGCATCCTTCGATACGCTGCCATGGCCGGTCACCAGGATGCGCGGGCGACTGGCCAGCACCTTGTCGATGGCTGCGATCCATGCCCGGCTGTCGGCATCGCCGACGAAGGGCACACGCCCGGCAAAGATGAGATCGCCGACATACACCACGCCATCCTCGCGCACCGCCAGCGTCAGGTCCTCGGCGGTGTGCGCCGGGCCGATGCGCGACACCGTGAAATGCAGCCCGCCGAGTTCGAACGTCGTGTCGGCGTCGAGATAGCGGTCGGGCGCCGTGTTGCTGAGGCTGTCATCGACCCAGGGCGCGAGCGAAGTCTTGCGCTCCTCGAGCCGCAAGCGCGGCGCGTCCGAGCGCAGGTAGGCCTCCACCGCGCGGTCGGCCCAGATCTCCGCGCCGGCGCGCTTGAAGGCCGCCAGGCCGTAGAAATGGTCGGCGTGGTAATGGCTGACGATCACGCGGCGCACCGGCTGGCGCGTCACGCGGCGGATTTCGCGCAGCAGCGCCTCGCCCAGCGGCGGCGTGCCCAGCGCGTCGAACACCACGACTCCGGCCGATGTGACGACGAAGCCGGAGTTGGAAGTGAAGCCCTGGTTCTGTTTCGAGGGCAGGCCGCGCATGCCCTCGACATACCAGCTGTGCGGCGCGACCTTGACCGCCTTCAGCTTGACGGTGGCGGGTGGCGGGGCGGCGACGACGGTGCATGCTGCAGCGAGCAGCGCGACAGCCAGTATCCGGTGACCCGCGGGCCGCAACTGCCCCCGCGCAGGCGGTATCGTGGCCTGCGCCTGCC
>VGIE01000334.1 GCA_016867955.1 Betaproteobacteria bacterium | reverse complement strand
CTCCACGATCACGGGCCTGCCCCAGTTGTCGCCAAGCTTCTGGGCGATAAGCCGCACCATTACGTCGAGGGGTCCCGTTGCCGGAAAGGGGAGAATGAACCTGACCGGCTTTGACGGGTACGCCTCCTGTGCGTAGCCGCACGTCGCCGCTAGCCCCGGCAGGAAGAGCGCGAGCCAGGAGAGGAATCCGGCCAGGCGCATTTTATTTGCCATAAAGCCCCTTGTTCGACAGCTCCAAGCCCAAGTGCATGACCAATTGTGGCACTAGCCGCCGCTCAGCAGCCCAGATCCGGCCGCAGGAGCGATTGTTGTGCGGCGCGGAAGGGAAGGAAATTCCTATTCCTTACCTCTACAGACACTTTACCAACTCCAACGTATTTCATTCATGATCCTGTACTGGCCGGCTGTGTTCACGGCGTAAGCTCCCCCGAAATGTGGACAGTCTGGAAGCGTCCCATGACATGCGGGATCGGACCGCTTTCGACTTTTTCTCCCGAAAACTGCGTAAACGTGAAAGGGCTTCTGAACCGGTTCGGTGTGAAGCCGTCGACGTTGTCGAAGAAATCGTCCCGCCAGGAACGGCGCCGCAGTTCGCCTTCCGTGATGCATCGCAGGCCGCAGCGCTCCTGCATTGCTACCGCAGCCCGGACTTCCTCATCTTCAATAGCGTTCAACGCGGCGAGGGTCAGCCGGCCTTCACAATGATCAATCCGCGCCTGAAGCAGGCGGGCTGACCTCATCAAGCTGCCTACGTGATCAGCCCTGAACGGCGGGCGCTTCGAAATTATTGCCATATGTTTTCCCTGATCATCAAGGGTGAATGGTTCGGGCATCCCGCGCACTCCCAGGGAGAATCTCTACTGCGCCTTGATGCCGAGGGTGTTCAGCAATTCGCCCATGTCGCGGTAATCCTTCGCAACACCGGCGGCGTAGACGGGCGCGTCGGCATAGACCAGAGGCGTCACGGTTTTTTCCGACGCCGCCTTGAATACGGGCGTGTCCACCGCCTGGGCGCAGGCCTTGCGCAACCAGGTTGCCGCATCCTGCGGGACGCCCCTGGGAACATAGATCCCGGTAAAGCCCGGCAGCGTGGAGCGCTTGTAGCCGAGTTCGGCCAGCGTCGGCACGTCTGGATTTTTCGGCAGGCGGCCATCGCCGACCACAGCCAGTGCCCTCAGGCCCCGTCCCAGGGTGAGCACGATGGGGGTGGTCACGACGAAGTCGATGGTGCCGTTGATCGTCTGGGCATACATGTCGCCCACGTTGCGAAACGGGACGTGGTTCAACTTGATGCCGGCTTCGAGCGCGATGCTCTCACCTATCAGGTGCGGACCGGTTGCGTGTCCCGCGGAGCCGAAACTGAGTTTTCCGGGCGCGTTGCGCGCCGCTGCGATCAATTCGGCCAGTGTTTTGTAAGGCGTCTCCGGCCCGGATACGACGACGAAGGCCCCGCCGTTGGTCTGGCACAGGAAATCGAATCCTTCCAGTTTGTAGGTCAGGTCTTTGCGCAGGTGGGGCTGTATGGAGAATTGTCCCTGCGGACCGAATCCGATGGTGTAACCGTCGGGCCTGGCCTGCGCCACCGAGGCGACTGCAATCGTTCCGGAGGCGCCGTCGCGATTGACCACCACCAGCGGCTGGCTCGTTTGTTTCGCAATGCCGTCGGCCAGGGCCCTCGCGAGTATGTCCGGCTGCGATCCCGCGGAAAACGGCACGACCATCGTGATCTGCCTTGCCGGGTAGGTTCCCTGGGCGGTGGAAATCGCCGGGATGCCGAAACCGATCAGTGCGGCGGTCATGCCCGTAATAGCTGCTTTCATCCGATCATTTCCCTTTGAACACGGGTTTGCGCTTTTCTGAAAACGCTTTCAGCGCTTCGACATGGTCTTCGCTCTTGAAGCAGGCCTTCTCCAGCGCGAGGCTCAGGTCCAGCGCCTGGTTCGCGGCCCCGCGCAGCAACTGGTTGACCGATTGCTTCGTACCCTGGATCGCGAGCTTCGGGCCGGCCGCCAGCCGTCCGGCCATCGCCAGCGCGCGCGGCATCAATTCCGCGGCGGGCAGGGCATGGTTGACGAGGCCGATGCGAGCGGCTTCTTTCGCCGTGATCGGATCGCCTGTCATCAGGAATTCCTTGGCGCGCGCCGCGCCGATGAGCCAGGGCCAGATCACCGCGCCGCCGTCCCCGGCAACGACGCCGGCCACAACGTGGGTGTCGGCAAATACCGCTTCTTCTGCGGCGAGGATGACATCGGCGAACAAGGCCAGCGTCGCACCCAGGCCATAGGCCGGGCCGTTCACCGCGGCAATCAGTGGTTGCGGCAGGTCCAGGATATCGGTGATCAGGGTGCGCGCTTCCTCGAACAGGCTGTCGATCTGCGTCTCACCCGGATTGGCAAAATCCTTGAGGTCGCCGCCGGCGCAGAAAGCCCGGCCCGCGCCGGTCAACACGACGGCCAGCGCTTCGCCATCTCGCGCCATCAGCCGGAACAGGAGCGACAGCTCCGTGTGCAGCGGGAACGTGATGGCATTCAGCGCCTTCGGACGATTCAGGGTCACGATCAGCACCCGGTCGCGCCGCTCGACCTGGACTTCCTGGAATTGCGAATAATCGACGCTCATGGCTGTGATGCGCCGGGGGTCAGGCCGCGACCAGACCTTTGCGCTCCAACCAGCCGCAGGCCACGCCCAGGGCTTCGGTGAGCTTGTCGGGCTGATCGAAGTAGTAGTGATTGGCGCCCTGGATCACATGCTTTTCCTTGTCTGCGTGCAGGACGGCTGCGAAGAATTCTCTCGCATGATGGGGCAGGCAGCCATCGTCGGCGCTGTTTTCAATCATGCATACCGGCACCGACACCGCCGCCGCCGAGCGCACGCCATCGGCGTTCGACAAATCGTAGGCATACTGGGACAGCCAGCTTCGCAGCGTGGAATAGCGCGCCAGTCCCGCCGGCGCGTCGTTCACCATGCGCGGATCGCCCATGAAGCACCAGTTCGGTTTGCGGTCGCTGGGGTCGATGGCCGCATCCAGCCAGGCGGGATCGGCCATGGTGCCGTGGACGACGAAACAATGCTCCCATCCTTCGCGGCCCTTGCTCTTCGCGTCCTGCAGCAGGCCCTGGGCCCAGGCCGTGATGCGCCGGTTGCGGGCGATCTGCGCAGCGCGATAGCGCTCGAGGTAGGCGCTGCCATAGGGCACGCGGTTCGGATTGGCGGCATCGTAGATATTCAGTTCCGGATCGCGCTCAAGCGGCCGCGACTCGTCGATGATGGACGGGTCCAGCCATTCGGTGAGCGTCTTGGCGCGGCTCTTGTGGGCGGCGAGCAGCAGGATTGCATCCGCCTGCGGCAGCTTCGCCCGGGTCAGGTCGGGCGCTTCACCCGCGGGGGTGCTGGTGACGGTCGCCTTTTCGGCCTGCGCCTGGTAGAACAGGGAGAGGGACCCGCCGCCCGACCAGCCGGC
>VGIE01000333.1 GCA_016867955.1 Betaproteobacteria bacterium | reverse complement strand
GATTTTGGACCATCACCTGGCCCATACGTCCGACGCCGTTGAAGCCAACATCCATTCCGCCTCCCGTCCCGGCGCTTTCACCTCTGCAGGAATTGTCGGTATGTTTACCAGTTGGGCTTGTTGTTGCAACACGATGGGCCAGCGCGGAACGGTCGCGCATGGCCAGCGAGGATCCGCCATCATGCCGTTGAGCGAAGCAAGCTGTTTCAAGATCGCGCCGGACGACCGCGGCCGCGATGCCACGTTGCGCGAGGATCAGGGCTGGCACCACATGGACGTACGCTGGCTCATCACCCGCGACAGAGTCGGCGAGGAGGCGTTCTACCTGCGTCCAGGCGACGTAGCGTTCGTTCCGCGCGACGTCTACCACGGCCTGGAGAACGGCTCCGACACCGAGACGCTGATCACGGTGTGGGGCTATTGCGGGGCCGCAAGCCTCGAGCAGGCGGGTTACATCATCCCCGAGTACGATCCCGACGCACCGGACTACGTCAGGCGGCCGCGCCGCTGATCCACGATTTGTCGCAGCACCGCAATTCAACCCAATTGCTCGAACCGAGGACAGACGATCATGGCCCGCATTGCGCCGCTTGCCACACCGGTCAACGCCGAGATCGAGAAGGCGTTCGAGGGATTGAAACGCCATCTCGGGTTTGTGCCCAACAGCGTGCTCATCCTGCAGCGCCGCCCGCAGATCCTGTTTGCGCTCGGCCAGATGCTCGCTGCCTGCTGGGCGCCGGACAGCACGGTCGATGCCGGCTTCAAGCGGCTGGTCTCGTACATGGCGAGCCACGCGGCCGGCTGTCAGTACTGCGTCGCGCATCAGGTGTCCGGGGCGCTCCATCTCGATGTCGAGGAGCAAAAGCTTGCGGCGATCTGGGACTACGAGCGCAGTCCGCTCTATTCGGACAAGGAGCGCGCCGCCCTGGACTATGCGCGTGCGGCGGCCTGCGTTCCGAACGAGGTGACCGACGCGCACTTCGACCGGCTGAAGGCGCACTGGACCGACGATGAGATCGTCGAGCTGACCGGCGTCATCTCGCTGTTCGGCTTCCTCAATCGCTTCAACGACTCGCTGGCGACGCCACTCGAGCCGGAAGCGATAACCGACGCCGAACGCATCCTCGGCAGGACGCGATGGAGTCCCGGCAAGCACGCCGGCGCGGGCTGAGCCCGGCGTTGCCTCGCGGCGCGCGCTATATCGTGGCGGGGAGCCCGACTGGCGCGTGGGCCGGGCGCGTCAACCACATCGCCGCGTGACTTTGATAGTGTCTAGCGCCTTATCATCCCCGCGTCGGTTGGCTCGCGTGGGGGTGATGGACGAGGCGGAGGAGGTCGCCTGGAACGGCTCGGCCTGGGTCGATTCGCTCGCCGCCGTCTCGGCCATCCAGAACCTGCCGCTGCTCTGCTTTCTCTGCCAACATTCCCCTCACGAACGGTGCGATGTGAAAGCTCGTTGAGGGATTTCGCCAAAATGAAACCGGCGAAATGGGCTCATGGGTCAATTTACGCTGCAAAAAACCTTGAGCTGACAATGGCAGAGATGGGTCATCTTCGACCGATTTCGGCCCGCCGCGCGATGTCTGATGTACCCCCGATAGCGACCGACTAGCGGACATTGTTTGATGTTGGCGAGGTGCCATTCGGCGACATCGGAGTGGAGGCGAGGGAGTTCGCGGAGAGAGCCAATTCAACCGGCGATCGACAAGATCGAAGTGTGAAACGGCTTCCAACTTCGACCCCACCTCTTTTTCGCGTTAAGTGCCTACGACTCCAAAAAGTAATCCCCTTCTCTCCGATTTTTCATCGGCGTCCAACAGTGACCCTACCGTTCTTGCAAATTCGAGCGCTCACTCAACCGCTTACCGTAATATCGACGGGGGTCAAAGTTGGGAGCCGATTCACAATCAGCCCCAAGCGTTGCTCGGTGCGTTCGAGCATGACCTTCGTCGACGCAACCTCGTCATAGGTGCGTGCTGGCGTCGGCTCGACATCGACAATGATCGCGAGCGTGATGTCGATGAGATAATTGAGCCCGTAGGCCGGTCAGACCGGGGCGAGCGAGCGCTTCTTCACGCTTTCGATCAGCGACGCGCGGCGCACGTAAGTCCGGTGCGCGGCGGGATCGTCGGCCGTGCGCCGCAATTGCTCGAAGTCTTTGGCACGGGCATTCGGATCTTTCTCTTCCATCCGCTTCTTGTTGGCGATGGTCTGCTGCTGCACGAACTCGATGTTGAGGGGCCGCCGGTTGCGGTCGTATTCATCGAGCACGTGTTCTGGCGCTTCGTTCCGGATGACGCGGCCGAGTAGGCCGGTCAGCTCGATCACATCGTGAATACCGAAGTTGAGGCCGAGCCCGCCGAGCGGATTGTTGACGTGCGCGCTGTCGCCGGCCAGGAACACCCGGCCGTTGCGGAAGCTCGAGGCGACGCGCTGGTGCACGTTGTAGAGATTGCGGTGCACGACCGGATAGGGGCTGTCCTTCGGCAGGAAGCGCTGCAGGCGGGCTTCGGTCGCCGCCGCATTCATCAGCTCTTGGTCGGCCTGTTCCGGTTTGGTCGCGGACAGCACGCGCCACAACGGGCCGTCGCCGTCGCCGCTGACCTTGAAGATCGAGAACCAGCTTTCCGGGTCGGTGATGTAGTTGCGCGTACAGCCGGGATACATGGTGCCGATGTCGTACGACGTGGTGAGGATCAGGAATCGCTCCGGATGGGTGTACCCGGTGAAGTCGATGCCCAGGCCCTTGCGCACGGTGGAGCGGCCGCCGTCGCAGCCGATCAGGTAGCTTCCGGCGATCCGGCGAGTCCCCTCGGCGTTCTGCACTTCGATTTCGACGCCGTCGGACGTCTGCGTGAGTTCGTTGACGCGCACGGAAAACTCGATCGTGGCGTGCGGATAGGCGCGTAGCCGCGCGATCGCCATGCTCGCCAGTTTATGCTGCTCGCACTGGACGGCGAACGGGTAGGGCGTCTCGTCCTTCAGCCGTCCGAAGTCGAACTCCGCCATGATGGTCTTGGACTGCCGGTCCCAGATGCGGAACAGCGGCTCGACAATACCCCGCTCGATCACTTCGTCGGCCATCCCCAGGCCCGCGAGCATCTCCAGCGTGGCGGCGTGCGTCGTGGCCGCGCGCGGCATGTCGGCGACATTCGCCTCGGCTTCGAACACGCGCACGGGAATGCCCTGGCGCGCGATCGCCAGCGCCGCGATGCAGCCAACCGGCCCGCCGCCGGCGATCAGGATGGGAAGTCGTTCGGTCATGGGTTCAATCTGTGGTTCTTTCAGTGCTGTGGCGTGTCTGTCGCAGCTTAGCGGGAATGCACCATTAGGCTGGTCCGCTAGGGTTCGGACTCAATTAAATCACAGCCAGTAGGCGAACGTAGCCACGAAGCAGATGGCCGAGAAGAAATTTCTGGCCAGCTTGTCGTAGCGGGTTGCGATGCGCCCGAAGTCCTTGAGGCGGCA
>VGIE01000332.1 GCA_016867955.1 Betaproteobacteria bacterium | reverse complement strand
GGCTTCACCGATTGGGCCTCCTCGGCAATGCCCTCTCGTCGGTACAGGCGCTGGTCCGGGGAGAACACCGACAGGTCGGATGCAATGTTCAGGATCACACCGTCTCCGGCCCTGGCCATCGCGGGTCCGAACTCCGACGCACACAGGATGGCCCCGGTGAGGCCGACACGGACCTCGAGTTCCCATTGCAGCGGATCGAAATTCTCAAGCCGGTCGGACGCGCCCAGTCCGCCCACATCCTTGACCTTGGGGTCGATGGCGGCATTGTTGACCAGCCGGGTGACCGTGATGCCCTGCTCTTCAAGCGCCCGGCGAACGGCCTTGATTGCGCCAGCGTCGGTGACATCCAGTGGCATCGCGACGATCTGAGCGCCGGTTCGTTCGCGAACGTCGAGAGCGGCCGATTCCAGCTCGACCGCATTCTTGTCGGTCATCACCACCTGCGCGCCCGCCTCAGCCAGCGCAATGGAATGCTCGCGTCCCAAGAGGCCAGCAGCGCCCGTAACAAGGGCGGTCCGGCCCTCAAGGCTGAATGAGGTATTGGCAAAAGGCTTGCTCATCCTGCTTGCCCCCGGTCGGATGCAGCCCATCCCTTGCCGGCGGCGGCATCGACTGCCTCGACAAGGCTTGTCAGGTTGCGAATCGCCTCCAGATATTCGGTGCTGCGGTGCTCGAATCCGTCGAGAAAGTACTCGGCCTGGGCTGTGAACAGGGTTCCCATGTCAACCGCTTCGCCGACCACTTCTACATCACCGTCGGAATGCCGGCCGACCTCCAGCCGTTGCAACAGCAAGTCACAATCCAGCCAGCCATCCCGGCCATTGATGACGATGCGTCGCTCCTGGTGCCTCTGCATGAAACACAGGCTGACCTGGATCGCATAGTCGCCGTAATCGAGCAGCAGGTCGGCACTATCCTCCACCCCGAGGCGATGGGGTCCGCGGCAGCCCAGCACGCTGCTGACACGCTGCGGCATGCCGAACAACCAGCCTACCAAGTCCAGTTCATGACTCTCGGTACGCAACACGCCGCCGCCGAGGTCGGCACGACAGGCGTAGAGATCGTGAAAATCCTCGTAGGCGTGCCAGTCCGGCACATGGGACGCAACGTTGATGCGCACGGACATTATCTCGCCCAGCGTTCCGGAGGCCAATACCGAACGCATCCTCTGCACCAGGGGATGAAACCGGCGCTGGAAGGAGACGAAGAAATCGACGCCACCCGCGCGCACCGCCGATTCGATTGCCCGGCTCTGATCGACGCTGATGGCGGCGGGCTTTTCCACAAACACATCCACCCCCCGGTGGACCGCCTCGAGTACCGCCTCGGCGTGCAGCGAACTGGGAGTCGCGATCACTACCAGGTCTGGCGACAGTGCGTAACCCTCCTCAATGCTCGACACCATCCTGATCGCATACCGCTCCTCGAGCGTGCCGCTGCTATCGACGGTCAGGTCCGGTTTGAGCAGCGGCGTCTTGCGTGCCCTGCGCCATGCGAACATTTCGGCGTCGGGCAGCAGACTGCGAAAGATCCGCAAATGCCGCTGGCCGGCGCCGCCAAGCCCCTGGAACAGGATCCGTTTGGGTTGCCTAGCCAAGGCTGGCTTCGCGGCTGAAGAAATTGCAGGTGGCCATGTGATATCTGGCGGTCTCGAGTGGATCTCTCCCGCGCGTCGTCTCGAACACCAGCGGACCGCCGTAGCCGATCTCCTTCAGCGCCGTGAAGACCTCGGCAAAATTGACCTTCCCGGTTCCCAACAGCACATTCTGCCCGGCTGCATTCTTGTCCTTGATGTGCACATGGGCGATCCAGTCGCCGAGGAGACGCATCTCCGGCGCCAGGTCGGCGTTGCCCAGCACGCGGTTACCGGTATCGAACACGCACTTCACGTTCGGCTCACCAACGCGCTCCAGGAACGCCTTGAGCTGCGTGCCATCCAGCAATGACTCGATGCAGATCAGCATGCCGGACTTCGCCGCCTGGCGCGCAAAGCCCTTGATCAGTGGCACCATCGCCCCCGCCGAAGCCGGCGTCAGGTTGCTCCGCTCCAGCAAGGGAAACACCGCCACCTTGCAACCAAGCTCAGCCCCCGCCTCAAGAAACTTTCGCACATGCGCCGCGGTTTCGCCCCCGGCATCAACCAGCAGCGGGTGATCGATGATGTAGTCGGTGCAGATCGAGTAGAGTTCGCGCCCGGTGCTGCGGCTGGCTGCCTTGATTTCATCGCGCCCGGAAGACGACCACGCGGGATTGCCCGGGTTGTAGTCCCTTTCCGTCAACAGCTCGATGAAGGCGATACCGATTCTCTCGGCAGCGGCGAACTCTTCCCGCCAGGAAGCCTGCGGGAACCATTGAAGATGCCCCGCCGGCGGCACTGTCAGGCGCCCCTGGACGATGCCGAAGGGTCGGAGGCATGCAGGTACTTTGCTCAAGCTATGGCCTTGGTCGAATAAGTGTCTGGAATGAATCAGAACTTCCTGATCAGCTCTGCCAGCAGGTCCACCTTGCGCTTCGCGACTTCAAGGTCACGGTAATTGGTCTTGAAGCACATGACCCGTTGCTGGAGGCCCTCGGCCACCGGACACAGGCCGGGCGCAAACGCGGTTGCCCCATACGTCTTCCCGAGCAGGGCAGGTTCCAGGTACGGGATTGCGACCGCCCCGTAAAAGCCGTCCCCGCCCATGGCCTTGTACTGGTTGTAGAAGGCCTTCCAGCTGGTGCCGTGAACGGACTCGCCCCGGTATTCGGCGCTGAAAGTGTAATAGGCGTGCTCATAGCCTTCCGGCGCGCGCTGCGGAATGAGCCATCCACAACCCGAGGTCGCGTCCTCGAACATCCGGCCGACCGCCTGGCGCTGCCGGACAAGTTCGTCGATGCGTTCAAGCTGGCCAATGCCCACGGCAGCGGATACATCGTTCAACCGGTAATTCAGCCCGATGACATCAAAACGCCTGTATGCCGGGTCTTGCACCACGTCAATGGCGAGGTGCGTGCGGCCGGCGTCCGCGGTCAGGTGCCGGTAGCCGATCCCGGCGAACTTGCGTGCCAGCCGGGCCAGCTCGGCATCATTGGACACGATCATCCCGCCCTCCCCGCCGCAGGTCATGTGCTTCTTGGCCTCGAACGAGAACACGCTCAGGTCGGCGATGGTGCCTGCCAATCGCCCCTTGTAGCGGCCAAGCACCGTGCGCGCCGAATCATCGATGACCTTGATCCCCCGTGAGCGGGCCAGCGCCATGATCGGATCCATGTCGCAGGACAGCCCTTCCCATGAAACCGTCACGATCGCCTTGGTGCGCGGCGTGATCTTGCGCGCGATGTCGTCCACTGAAATGACGTGCGTATCCTCGTGAACATCGGCGAACACCGGGATTGCGCCGAGGTGAATGGCGGCGTAGGCATCCATGATGACGGTAAGCGCCGGCATGATCACCTCGTCGCCCTGGCCGACGCCGGCGGCAAACAAGGCGGCG
>VGIE01000331.1 GCA_016867955.1 Betaproteobacteria bacterium | reverse complement strand
AAAATATGGCCAAGTGGAAGGAAATGGGTTGAGCGCCGCCGTGGCCGCATCACAAGCCCATCATGAAATCGTATGTAGAGCTTCCTGGCCGAACGACGACAGCCCGTCCCCAACCTGACGGTCAACCGATGCGCGAAGGAGGAAGGCAGATATGAAACGACCGATTGAGTCGTATGAGCACAAGGACAAGCGGCGGGTGAATAATCCGCCGGTGGGGCTGGTGACGCCGGATACCGACCCGGACGCGGGGGCGAAGAAGGCATACGCCTACGACCCGCACTTGGACCCGCAGCTTCAGTGGGCAGGCAAGACCGAGCATACATCGTTTGAGGTGCCGACGGTCTCGCTGCATGTCCATGAGCGGATTGACCCGCGCACCATCATCGAGGCGGTGAGGAAGCACAACGGCCAGGGACAGCCCCAGCGAGTGCCGCTTTTCGAGATGGAGCGGGAGGAGCCGCTGCGGCAGGCGATTGATTTCTACAAACACGCGCACGGCTGGAGTAACCGGCTGGTGGCGGGCGACAGCCTGCTGGTCATGAACTCCCTGCTGCAGAAGGAAGGCATGGCGGGCAAGGTGCAGATGGTCTATATCGACCCGCCCTACGGGATCACGTACGGCTCTAATTTCCAACCCTTCGTCAACAAGCGCGACGGCAAGGATGACGACCTGACCGCCGAGCCTGAGCAGATCCGCGCCTTCCGCGACACCTGGGAACTCGGCATCCACTCCTACCTCACCTACCTGCGCGACCGTCTACTGCTAGCACGGGATCTGCTGACCGAGAGCGGTAGTGTTTTCGTGCAGATTGGAGATGAAAATGTCCACCGCGCAAGCACGCTGATGGACGAAATACTGAGATCTGGGAACCGAGTGGCGACAATCTCATTCGCCACCACAAGCGGCAGTTCAACTTCCTACTTGCCTCAAGTTGCCAACTATCTTCTGTGGTATGCAAAAGATAAAAACAAGCTAAAATATCGACAACTCTATGAAAAACTATCACGGGCCGAGATCATTGATTATTTCAGTTCATACGCAATGGTCGAGATGCCTGATGGCAGTTGCCGAAAACCAACCAAAGAGGAACGCTTTTCCCCCGACACTTACTTACCCGAAGGCGCAAGGATTTATCGGCGTACAGGACTAGATTCGCAAGGTGTCTCCACCACAGGAAGGTCGGAATCGTATAATTGGAATGGAAGAGTGTTTCGATGTTCTGCTGATCGACAGTGGTCAATCTCAAAAGAAGCAATGGATTATCTGTCTAAGATCAGCCGACTAGATGCATCTGGCGAACAAAACTCATTGCGTTGGAAGAAATACGAACACGAGGTTCCAGGACGGCGCATCAACAATGTGTGGCCAGATCAGATGTATCCCCCGGACAAAAAATATGTGGTTGAAACCTCCCATAAGACTGTTCAACGCTGCCTCTTGATGACCACCGACCCTGGCGACCTGGTGTTCGACCCCACCTGCGGCAGCGGCACGACCGCTTATGTCGCCGAGCAGTGGGGTCGGCGCTGGATCACCTGCGATACATCTCGGGTGGCGCTGACGCTCGCCAAACAACGGCTGATGACTGCCGTCTTCGACTACTACGACCTGGCATACCAACAGGAGGGGGTGGGCAGTGGGTTCAAGTACAAGTCAGTGCCATATGTATCACCCAAAGTACTCGCAAAAGAAGAAGTTTCATCGCCGATCTATCTGTACGACCAGCCGTTCCTGGACAAAAAACGCATCCGCGTTAGCGGCCCGTTCACGGTCGAGGCGGTGCCCGCCCCGGCGGTGAGATCAGTTGAGGAACTGCTTGAGGTCGCGCCGCAACCGGCGGATGCCTCTGTCGCACGTTCGGGCGAGACCCTACGCCAGGGCGAATGGCGCGATGAGTTGCTGCGGTCCGGGATTCGCGGCAAGGCAGGACAGCATATCCGCTTCGCCCGACTTGAACCGCTACCGGGATGTCGCTGGCTGCATGCCGACGGCGAGAGCCGCCCGAACAATGAGAGCGCGGACCGGATTCGCGAACGGGGCCCCGCCTATTCGGACCAGCGCATCGTCGTTTCCTTCGGACCGGAGCACGCGCCGCTGGAGCAGCGTCAGGTGGCGCAGGCCATTGAGGAAACCCAGACGCTAGTGCCAAAGCCCAAGCTAATCGTCTTCGCCACCTTCCAGTTCGATCCGGAAGCCGCGCGGGACATCGACGAGACTAATTGGCCGGGCGTTACGCTGCTCAAGGTGCAGATGAACGCGGACCTCCTGACCGACGATCTCAAGAAAAAGCGCGCCACCAACGAGTCGTTCTGGCTCATCGGCCAGCCGGACGTGCGCGTGGAGCGCATCGCCAAGGGCGAGGGCAAGGGCAAGGTGCGCGTTTCGGTCCATGGCTTCGACTACTACAACACCCGGACCGGCGGCATCGAATCGGGCGGCGAGGACAAGATCGCCGTCTGGCTGCTCGATACCGACTACGACGGGCGCAGTCTCTACCCGCGCCAGGTGTTCTTCCCGATGGCCGATGAGAAGGAGGGCTGGGCACGGCTGGCGAAGAACCTCAAGGCCGAGATCGACGAGGACCTGATCGAAGCCTACCGCGGCACGGCGTCGCTGCCGTTCGAGGCGGGCGGGCACAATCGCATCGCGGTCAAGATCGTGGACGATCGCGGCATCGAGAGCCTGAAGGTGATGGAACTGGCGTAATGGCGAAGACGACCATCGACCGACTCATCATCAACTCGCCCTACGAGGAGCCGGTGCGCTACTGGCGCTATGAGCGAGAGACGCGCACTTTCGATCTGGTGGAAGGCAATCGCCGGCCGGCGGGTTACGTGGTGGCCTCGGGCGATTCGCAAGCCTTCGATGATCCCGGCATCTTCGTGGAGATTCCGCTGGTCAACCAGATCCGCCCGCGCATCAAGGCGTGGCGCAAGGCGGGGTATCCCGGCGTGTCCGCCATCACCAAGCGGCTGCTGGAATACTGGCGCGACCCGGAGGAGTTCGACGCGCGGCGCTTCTTCTTCTGCCAGTTGGAGGCAATCGAGACGCTGATTTGGCTGACCGAGGCGCCCGCTGCCGAGCGCGTCGGCATCGCGATTCCGGGCGATGGCGGTGCCTTCGCGCGCCAGTGCTGCAAGATGGCAACCGGCTCGGGCAAGACCATCGTCATGGCGATGGTGATCGCGTGGCACATCCTCAACAAGGTGGCGAACCCGCAGGATGCGCGCTTTTCCAGAAATGTGCTCGTCATAGCGCCCGGCCTGACGGTCAAAAGCCGGTTGGTAGTGCTGGAACCGACGGGCGCGGGCAACTACTACAAGGCGTTCAATATCGTGCCCTCGTCCCTGTCCGACCAACTGCGGCAGGGCAAGGTACTGATCCGCAACTGGCACGCGCTCGCCTGGGATAGCGAGGAACAGATCAAGAAGCGGCGCAGCGTGGACAAGCGCGGCGCTAAGAGCGACGAAGCCTATGCCCGTGA
>VGIE01000330.1 GCA_016867955.1 Betaproteobacteria bacterium | reverse complement strand
GATCCTGCGGCCTTCCAGTGTGTTGGGCTGCATGCGCTTCCCTTCGTGCCCGGCCATGACGCGGTCGTCGCTACTTCTTCGGATTTTTACAGCAGCCTCGCCGATCGACGGGACACATTCCCTCGCATCCCCCACGAGTGCCCGGCAATGCGAGGGGACACATCCCCGCGCGCTTCCCCTGAGGCAGGGCGCCTAACGGCCATTCCGTCAGGCACCCCCGGAAATCAAAGCGCCGTCCGCCACTTCGACGTCTAGCCCCTTCATGTTGCCGCCGCCCGTTCGCAACACTTCGCGTTCGTTGAGGGGCACGTGCATGGGCTTGGTGTTCCTGGTGCGCACGACGTAGGACTCCCTGCAGCGGAAATTGATGAAGCGCGTGCCGCCTTCAGGCACGCCGAAGCCGTAGATGGTGCCGGCCGCCGCGACCGGCGCCTGAGGCGGGCCTGGGCCGCGCGCTATTTCGCCGGTCCGGTGTTGCTCGCGGGCGGGGAATCGGCCTCGGTGCCGGCCTGCGATTTCGGCACCCAGGTCCAGCCCTTCAGCCCAAGGCATTCCCGTGTTTCCAGGCGCCGCAGCGACGCACTGAGGTCGTCGGCCACTGGCCATTCGCGCAGCGTGGGGAAGGTCTGGCAGACCAGTCCCCTGGCGGTCTGGAAGCAGGACGGTCCCCACAGGAAACCGGAGAACGGCGACATCCAGCCGAATAGCGGCGGGTGCTTGGTCCAGGCCTCGGCCTCGCACAGGCGCATCTGCTCGCCGAAGTGGGCGCCGGGGTCGCGGGTGTTCACCCAGGTGCCGCAGCCGGCAAGCAGGGGCAGCAGCAGTAGGGCCGGCACACGCATGGATGGCCATCGATGGTTCCGGGGAGCGGTACTTTACTGTGTTTCGATCCCCGCGACGTTTCTTGAGTGCGCCCGCAACAGCCGGGAGGCGCTCCGCGCTAATCCGCTGGTTGCCAGGGCGAGCACCATCGAAATCAGCGCGATGTTCTGCAGTTCCTGCCAATTCTCGGGCTGGATCCAATCGACCATCTGGTTGAACAGCATGGCCGGCACGAGGACGGCGGGGAATGGCGAAAGCCGGAAAGTTGACCTGCCCGTCCGTTCCGCGTTGTCTTCCGCCTTGGTTTCCACCTCTTCTTCTGCCTTGTCTTCCGCCAGCGGCACGGCGGATTGCTCCGCGGCCTCGCTCACTGCGGCATCGTGCGCGACAACGGCGGCGGAGAGCGGCGCTGCGGGTTCCTCGAGCAGGCGCCTGTCATAGTCGGCGCGCGCCTCTGCGTCGAGCAGCGTGTTGTGTATGTCTTCGATATGCCGGTTGAGGTCCTTCCACAGTGGCGTGCCGCGCATCGACTGGTGCCTGTACCAGAGGGCGACACATGCCCCGTCGATCTCATCGCGGCTCGCGCTGCGGGAGATGCCCAGGATTTCGTAGTGTGTGGCGTGGCCCTGAAGTGGCACCATGTTCTCGATCGTGAGCCCGGACCTGCCGGCGGCAGATCGGCGCCCGGTCAATGCGATGATCAAACCTAGCACGCGATACGATGCGTGGATGTCGGGAGATATGGACGGCGTGTATGCCGCGGTCATGTGCTTGCCCGGGAAAGGGAGCAGGGGCTATCGGGGAATACCGGGCCGCCTGCGTACGAGTTCGCGGTCGCGCGGAATTGCGGCGGCGGTGACCTGGCACGCGACGGCCGGCGGGGGTGCCGGGCCCACAGATCAGGCTTAATTTACTAACAGAAAATGAGTAATATGCATGTCGATATTGCGTTCATTCATTGAATGCTGACAATGTCGGAAGCGGCGTGCGCGTTTCCGGAGCGGTGAAATTCATCGCCGGCCTGCTTCTGCTGCCGGTGGGGGTAGTCGCGGTGGTCTACGTCTTTTCCCTGTTCTGGTGATGCCGCTCGCACCGTTGCAGGACGAAGTTTGCAACGCCAGACCGCACGCCCGGTCCGCGATGATCGATATCGCCCTGCTCCTGGCAGGGTTGCGGGGAGATTTCCACCAATCGTGGAACGACATCTCGGGGGCTTGAGGGGATGTTTCCCCCCCCCGCGCGCGTCTGACCCCTTAGGCGTTCATGAGGTCGCCGCCCGATATTCGCAGGCGCTCCTCGTACCAGCCCAGTTCCATGTTCTTCTCGACGATCTTCCAGCGGCCGTCCGCACGCCGCAGGCGATCGCGGTAGCGCGCCACCAGTTGCAGGATGTGTTCGGGCTTGCCCTCGGTCTTCTGGTGTGAGGTGTGGTAGGTGAGCGTGCTCGCCGTGTCGCCGGTGATGTCGATGTGATAGACGCTGAGCAGGTGGTGCTGCCAGCCGCGCTTCCTGCAGCGGTGCTTGATGTATTCGACGATGGCGGCAGGCCCCTGTGCCTGCGCCCCGCCCACCATGGTGATGGCCGCCTCTTCGGCGAACACGCCCCTGAGGCCCTCCCAGTCCTTGACGTCGATGCAGGAGGCGTAACGGTACAGGGTGTCGCGGATGTGCTCGCGGTCGAGCAGTTCCTGGACGGCGGCTTCGAGGTTCATGGCAAGTCTCCGGGTCGCGGGCGGCCGTGTCCGGCGGCAGCCCTGGGTAGTCGTTCCACATGAGGGAAAACATCCCCCGAGCTCCCCTGCTTCAGGGCGCTTGGCGGTAATTCTATTCGGCGTCCCAGGACTTGGGAACAAATACCGACCCGCAGCGGTCATCGATAGCAGTACAGCACTGTGGCCGCCATGACCTTCGGGTAGTGCTGGCGGAAGCCGAGCCGATACGCGATGTCCAGTTCGGCGAGGAAGCCCGGGATGGCGGTGAGATCCTCGGGCTTGTGATAGACCGACAGCGCCATCTGCGGCCGGTTGCGGCGGATGCTGCCGACCGCGCCCTTGAGCGCCTCGAGCTCCGCGCCCTCGATCTCAAGCTTGATGAAGCTCGCGTCGCCATCCGTCGCGCCGTCGATGCTGGTGACCGGTACCCTGACCGAGGCCGCCTGCTCGGTCGCCGCGTCATACACGTGGCCGAGCATGCCGCCTTCGACCAGGTGCGCGGCATTGGGCAGCACGCTGTTCCGGGGGTCGAAGGGATTGATGACGCCCCCGGCGTTGAAATGCAGCGTCGTGTCGGAACTCCACAAGCCCTTGTCGCTGAGCGTGATCCGGCCGGCGAAGTCGCGGGCGTATTCGTTCTGCAGCGTGTAGAGGCGCTTGCGGATCTCCGTGTTGTTGGCGGCCACCGGCTCGAAGGCGTGGATGTGCCTGAACTCGCCGCCGATGGCGCGAATGAACTGCTCCACCGTATCGCCGAGGTAGGGGCCGCCGTCGACGTAGACCTCGTCGGGCCCGAAGCGGAAGAACTGCCGGTTCACGGCATAGGAATTCAGCCGGAAGGCATCGGCATTGGCCAGAGTGTGTTCGACGAAACCCAGCCCCATGCAGAAGTAGCGGCCGGCCTCGCCGGCAAGGCTGATGCTGTGCCGGCGCAAGAGGTGCATGAGCTGCAGTGGGTTGAGGTGCTC
>VGIE01000329.1 GCA_016867955.1 Betaproteobacteria bacterium | reverse complement strand
CGGGCTGATGACGGAGTTCCGTGTCGCGACAAATTGTGTTTCTAGCGTCCGGCCGGCCATCTCAAGTGGCAACGTCGCCACAAAATCCGCATCGTCCGAGTCGCGTGGATGGTCGGGGGTCTCGGGAAGGTCCTTGCTGTCGAAGAGCAGTCGATCCGCCCTGTTGTACGCCTGTCCGGCGCGATACTGCGCAGCAGGCCCGGCGTCATAGATGCGAAAGCGCAGGTATTCGTAGGTGTCCGGGGCAAGCACGTTGCTCAACAGCTCCTTTACGAGGAATCCGGCGCCCAGCGAGCCGACGAAGGCGGCGCGACGTTCGGCCTCGGAATCGACCGGCGAGTCGCTGCGGTACACCGGCAGGCGCATCGCCAGTGCGACGATTCGCTGCTTCGGGGCGTTGAGGACAACCAGCCTTCCCGACGAAAACAAGCGGCCCGAGTCGCGCATCTGCTGGACCGCGGCGGCCCGCTCCTTCTGGTAGCCCAGGAGGTCGAGGCCAAAGGAAGCTTCGTTGCCCTCCATCGGCTCCATGAAACTCAGCACGTGATACTCGGGCCGGTCTCCCGGAGGCTTGATCTCGAACTGCGGGTAGCCGCGCGAAACGAGACTGCCATCCTTGCGAACCCTGTTAACAAAGCTCGCTCTGTCCTTGTGCGTGACCTGTTCCGCATAGTTGATCGACTGGAAGCCGGGAAAACGGCGCGGCAAGTCCAGTCCGGTCACGAAACGGTGGAACTGGGCGCGGGTGATGGACTCTGAGGTCCGGAACAGCGCGCCCAGTCCGTATATGATGTCGATGTAGGACCTGATCCGCGCTTCGATCTTGTGGTGGGCGTCGCTTGCCTGGCGCTCCAGGCGCAACTGCGCTTCGTTTTGAACATTTTGCTGAATGTTCAGGAATGCGGCATAGGACAATAGTATTCCCACGGCGAGGACGGCGTAGGCGATCCAGAAAGTGCTGGACCTTGGGCGCATGCTCTTCTTTCAGGACACGGCGGTTTCAGGCGACACGGGAGAACAACGGCAGCCAGTAACGGCGGGAGAAGAATAGCGCAGCAAGCCCCGCCAGTGACATGACGATCGCTGCCTTGTCGGGGCCGATCCAGTCGGCCAGCGTCCCGAGCACGAGGAAGCCGATGGGGCCCACGCCGATCGATACTGTCAGCAGGCCCATCATGCGGGCCCGTGCATGGTCCGGCGTCAGCAGGAAGATCAGGGTGCTCTGCCCGATGGAGAATCCGGCAATCGCGAGACCGATGGCTAACAGCGCCGCCCCCGAGAGCCAGGCGCTCGCGGCCAGCGCGAACAGGAACAGCGTGACGTGACCGGCAACGACGCTTGCGACATAGAGGCGCTGGAACCGCGACTGCTTCACGATGGCTCCCACCAGCATGGCGCCGAGGAGCGAGCCCAGCCCGTCCACGCTGGCCAGGATGCCGATCTGCGCGGCGTCAAGATGGAGGATGTCCGAACCGATGACCGGGACGATGCTGACATAGGGATACACGAAAATGTTGAAATAGACGGTGAGAAGCAGGGTGCCCATCAGCTTCGTGTTGGTGCGGCAGATCGCCCATCCCTCGGCCAGCCGGCGCAGGATCGACTCGTGCTCCGGACTGTGCTCCCGGTTGCGGCAGCGGATGAGCAGCGTAACGGCAACGGCGACTGCGTACATCGCGGCATTCAGCGCGAACACGCTCTGGATGCCCCACGCGGCAAGCATTGCGCCGGCGATGAACGGCCCGAAGGTACGGGTGCCGTTGCTGGTGCCGACATCGATGGACATGGCCGTGCCGATCCGCTCGCTTCCGACGACCTGGCCGATCATCAGTCGACGGCCCGGGTTGTCGGCCGCGATGGCCATGCCTCCGAGGAAACTCGCCGCCATCAGGTGCCAGACGGCCAGCATGCCGGCGTGCTCCAGCACAGCAAGCGCCAGCGCGCCCGCGAGGAGGCTCAGATTGATCAGCAACAGCAGGGTACGCCGCTCGATCCGCTCGGCAATGGCACCGAGAACCATGCCAAGCAGGCTCATCGGCAGGAAGCGCAGCACCATGAGCAGCGACACCAGGAACGCCGAACCGGTGTTCTGGTAGACGTAGACCGACATCGCCAGCATGTCGATCCAGCGCCCGAGGAACTGGATGAAGCCAATCAGCCAAAGTCGCCAGAAATCCGCCACCGGGATGGGTACGCGGATGCCCCACGGCCGGAACTCCCCTTGGTGCGGCGTCACGCTGCTCCCATCCCGGTCGCGCGGCCGCTAGGCTGCGATCTCCACGCTCACCGGGCAATGGTCGCTGCCCATGACATCGGCGTGGATGGCGGCGCCCCTCACCGATTTCTTCAGCGCGGCCGAGACCAGGACGTAGTCGATTCTCCATCCCACGTTCCTTGCGCGCGCGCCCGCGAAGTGGCTCCACCAGCTGTAATGGCCGTTGCCCTGCGTGAAGATGCGGAAGGTGTCGACGAAGCCCGCGTCGATGAATCTCTGGAAGCCCTTGCGCTCCTCGTCGGTAAAACCCTTCTTGCCGCGGTTAGGCCTGGGGTTGGCGAGGTCGAGTTCGGTATGGGCCACGTTCAGGTCGCCGCAGAAGATCACCGGCTTGGTCTTCTCCAGCAGCTTGCAGTAGGCCAGAAATGCCGGGTCCCAGTGCTCGAAGCGCAGCTGCAGGCGGCTCAGGTCTTCCTTGGCATTCGGCGTGTAGACGGTGACGACGTGGAACTTCTTGAACTCGGCCGTAATCACGCGGCCTTCATCCGCGCTGTCGCGCTCCAGCTCGTCGGCAAACTTGAAGCGCTTGGCGAAAGCGTGCGGAAAGCCTTTGGTGACCTTCAGCGGCACCTGCCTGGAATAGATCGCCGTGCCGGAATAACCCTTCTTGACCGCGGAGTTCCAGTACTCGTGATAACCCGGCAGCTCGATCTCGACCTGCCCGCGCTCGGCCTTTGTCTCCTGCAGGCAGAGGATGTCTGGCCCGTGCGCCGCAAGGAAAGACTGAAACGCACCCTTTTTCAGCATGGCACGGATGCCGTTGACGTTCCACGAATACAGCTTCATGCAGATTCTCTTCACATGGCGGGGACGGGTCATTATAGGGGCCGCCCCGAAAGCGCCCTGGCGAGCGCAGGCACGCCTTGAGGATTCAGCGCCGTCCGGTCGCGGGACTTGACCTATGATCTGCCGAACGCGAAACGCGGGAGGCCGACCCGCCAGGTTCTTCAGGGAGGAACATTGACGGCGCAGCGTCGCATCGGATTGAAGGACCGATTGGGCACCCTGCACCCGGTCTGGCAGGCGCTTGCGGCGACGACGTCAGTGCAGGCGGTGGTGTCGATGATCGTCGTCGCGGTACCCGTGTTTGCCGTATCGGCGGCGCCAGATATCGGCGTGGATGTCCGCGTGATTGGCTTCTATTCCGCGCTGATCTATATCCTGAGCATGCTTTCGGCGCCGATCGGCGGTTACATTACGGATCGCCTCGGTCCGGCGCGAATGAGCC
>VGIE01000328.1 GCA_016867955.1 Betaproteobacteria bacterium | reverse complement strand
CATCGGCCATCCCGTCACATGCTCTCCCGCAACCTGCGCCGGCGCACCGTCGCTGACACTGCCGGTCATGGCAGCGCATGGGCTCCCGCTCGGATTGCAACTCGTCGGATTTCACGCCGCAGACGCCGCCCTGTTCGCGCACGCAGCCTGGGTCGAAACAGCACTGGGGCAATAAGATCGGCGCGCCAGCATGGAAGACGGCGACACCGGCGTCCGTGTCGGTGCCCACCATTGGCAACCGAACGGGTGAGTGCAAGTATCACCAATGTCGCGACCAGCGATGCGGGCCAAGGATGCTCCATTGAAAGGCGAGGCGAAAGCGAGTCCGGCCCCTGGCCGATCCGGCCGAAAGACACAGGCCGAGACAGCAGCGCCTACCACGCTCGAGGCGTCGATTGGTATCGAGGTACGCCGGGCGCGTCTGGACAACGGACTTACGGTCGCCGCGCTGGCACGCCTGTCCCGCATATCCGTCGGCATGCTTTCCAAGATCGAAACCGGCTCGACCTCGCCATCACTGGCGACGCTGCGTGCTCTGGCCGAGGCCCTCGGCATGCCCGTGACGTCGCTTTTCCGGGCCTGGGAGACCCGAAAAGTCGCGAACTTCGTGCCTGCGGGCAGCGGGCTGCGCATCGGCCGCAGCGGAAGTCACGCCGGCCATATCTATGAATTGTTGGCGCAAAGGTCGGACGGTGTCGTGATCCTGGAGCCGTACCTCTTCACCTTCTCCGACGCGGCGCAGCCGATGCCGACCATGCGCCATGATGGAGCGGAGTACGTCTACCTATTGGAAGGCGAACTCGCTTATCGTCGCCGGCGACGAGGTGTTCCACCTGCGCCCGGGCGACTTCCTTTATTTCGATGGCGCCGTATTGCATGGGCCTGAGCGCATGATCCGCCTGCCTGCCCGCCTGCTGGTCGTCATCGGCCAGCTAAAGGCGGGCGAGGAGGCCTGACGATATTCCTGCCAGGAAAATTTATTCACTGCTGTTGGCGATCGTTCCGCGCTCCGATATGCTTTGACCGTTCGGGCCTGATGCCCGAATGCGGAGGGCGACGATGGTCGTAGCAAGCCCCGTTCCGTCGGACCGTAACGACGTGCTCGAAGGCGTGCGGGTCATGATTCCGGCGCTCAAGGAGCGGGCCGAACGCACCGAGGAACTTCGCCATCTGCATCCCGACACCATCGCCGAGTTGAAGGCAAACAGGCTGATGCGCGTGCTGCAGCCGGCGCGCTGGGGCAGTGGGGAGGTGGACTACGCTGCTGCCATCGAAATGCTGATGGAGCTTGCGCGCGGTTGCGCCTCGACCGCGTGGTGCGCCTTCAACTATGCCAGCCATAACTGGATGCTGGGCATGTTCGCTCCCCAGGCCCAGGAGGCCGTGTGGGGCAAAGATCCGACGCGATTTCTCAGCGCCTCGCTGGTGTTCCCGGCAGGCCGGGCCGAGCGCGCGCCCGGAGGCTAAACCGTCAGCGGGCGCTGGCCCTTCGCCAGCGGTTTCGACTGGGCCGACTTCGTCTATCTGGGCACTACCGTCGCCGGTAACGAGGACGCGCCCGAACTCCGCATACTGCTGGCGCCGCGCTCTGCGGTCACGCTGGTCGATACATGGCATGTGGCGGGACTCGCCGGAACCGGCAGCAAGCACATGACGGCCGAAGGCCTGTTCGTGCCGGAGCACATGTGGCTCGATGTGCGTCACCTGATCGGCGGACCGACGCCGGGCTCGGGCGCTAATCCGTCGCCGCTTTACCGGCTCTCGGTGATGGGGCTGTTTCCTTATCTCGTGACCGCCGTCATCCTCGGCAATGCGGTCGAAGCCACCAACGAGTTCGTCGACGGGCTCGCCGCCCGGGCGGCGACCTACAGCAAGGCCAACCCGGCGTCGTTCGTAACGCTTCAGCTTCACGTCACCGAGGCGCGCGCCCTGTGCGACGCCGGACGTGTCCTGTTGCTCGACAACTGCCACGAAGGTACGCGCGTGGCAGAGCGCGGTGACCCACCCACAGTCGAACAGATCGTGCGCTGGCGCCGCGACGGCGCATGGATCGCCCATGCCGCCAAAAGGGCAACCGATCTCGTACGCAATGCCGGTGGCGGCGGCGCCAACTACCTCACCAACCCGATGCAGCGCCGTTTCCGCGACTGCCACGCCGCCGTCGTCCACATACAGACTTCGTGGGACGCCAACGGTGTCGATTACGGACGGGTCGCGCTGGGCCTGCCATCGACCAACCCGACGCCCGCTCGGTTGTGACGAGCGTCGTCACAAGGACAGACCGGGAGGAAACCATGCCCCTGCTCGACATCCACCATGTCACCCTCAAGACTAGGAAAGGTGACCTCGAGAAGACGCGGCCTTCTACACCGCTCTGCTCGGTATGAAAGATTCGCCGCGTCCGGAGCTCGGCTTCCCCGGCGCATGGCTCGACGTGAACAAAACGATGTTCCATCTCATGGACTATCAGGCACCGGAACATCTCGACCCGTGGCATCGGCGCACGGAGTCACGAAGCATGGTCGACCACATTGCGCTCAAGGCGCAGGGCTTCGACGAGATGAGGAAGAAGCTAGTTGAGATGGGTGCAGACTGGCGGCAGATCAACCTCGAACACGCAGGTCTGTGGCAGCTGTTCGTGCTCGACCCCAACGGCGTCGTCATCGAGATGAATTTCGACATCGCCGCAGAGCCGGCCGGCAGCAAGGACCCCGACGGCGAGAACCCCTACGTTATTGTTGAATCATATCTCGATGGTCATGCTGGCACCGCCGCTTCGCGTGGCAAGACAACCAAGACAGTAACCTCTGGAAAACCTTCGGAACGGACTGCAGGCAAGAAGAAGCAAGCTGCGACGTCCGAGACGTCATCGAGTCGCGGAACCGGCGGCCGATAGTCATTGGAGCGAGCCACGCCATGCGCGCATTTGGCATCGCACTGCAAGGAGACACCGGACGATGACCGGGAAGCCGCTGACACTCGAATACCTCCAGGAGATAATCGAGGCGTTCAACTCGCGCAACAGCGCGCGGATCGTCTCCTACTTCACCGAAGACTGCACCTTCCTCGCATAGCGAGGGCCCGGTGTCGACGGCCAGGCCATCGTTGGCAAGGCAGCGCTGCACAAGTACTTTGCCGACCGGTTTCTGCGCATTTCGGACATGCATTGGGAGACGGTCTACGACCACGTCTATGGCGACAATGCCGTCTCTGTCTGGATTGTCACCGGCACTACGGCCGAAGGCGAGAAATTAGAGCATCGCGGGTGCGATCTGTGGGAGTTCCGCGGCGGGCTGGTCTGGCGCAAGGACACGTATTGGAAGTGGCCGCGCACTTAACGATTCGGCGCAGGCATCCAAACCCGTTCAATCAAGTGGCATTGCCATGTTGCGTGGAGCAAACAGCGGCGCTAAATGGCGCCCTACTCTTTGCCTCACGTGACGGGACGGTAGACACGCCAGAGGATCTTCTGCCTCGGGCTCATCGACCGGTATTGTCATTCGA
>VGIE01000327.1 GCA_016867955.1 Betaproteobacteria bacterium | reverse complement strand
ATGCCACGCATTCGCCCATGTTCCACCAGGTCGAAGGCCTGTGGATCGACGAGGACATCAGCTTTGCAGACCTCAAGGGCGTGTACACGGATTTCCTGCGGCGATTCTTCGAATCGGACGACCTCAAGGTGAGGTTCCGACCCTCGTTCTTCCCGTTTACCGAGCCCTCGGCCGAGATCGACATGGCGTTCGAGAACGGCCCGCTCGAGGGACGATGGCTGGAGATATCCGGCGCAGGGCAGGTGCATCCCGGCGTCATCCGCAATTTCGGCCTCGATCCGGAGCGGCACGTCGGCTTTGCCTTCGGCTCCGGCCTGGAACGGCTGACCATGCTTCGCTACGGCATCAACGACCTGCGCCTGTTCTTCGACGGCGACTTGCGCTTTCTGCGCCAGTTCAACTAGCCGACGGGACGCGAATGCGATTTTCCGAGCGCTGGCTGAGGACCATGGTGGATCCGTCGCTGACGACTGACGAACTCTCTCACCTGCTTACGATGTCCGGACTGGAAGTCGAGGAGTGCGAGCCCGTCGCGCCGCCGTGTTCCGGCATCGTCGCCGCCGAGGTGCTCACCGTCGGCACGCATCCCAGCGCCGACCGACTCTCGGTCTGCAGCGTGGACGCGGGTATCGGCCAGCCACTGCAGATCGTCTGCGGCGCGCCTAACGTGGTCGCCGGCATGAAGGTGCCCTGCGCGCTGGTCGGCGCGACAATGCGTGGAGAGAGCCCCGACACGCCCTTGGAGATCAGGCCGGCGAAGATGCGCGGCCTGGAGAGTCAGGGCATGCTCTGTTCGGCAAGGGAACTCGGCCTGTCCGACGACCACAGCGGGCTGCTTGCGCTGGCCCCGGACACGATCGTCGGCAGCGACATCCGTGCGGTACTCGGGCTGGACGATTTCATTTTCACGATAAAGCTCACACCCAACCGGGCAGACTGCCTCTCAGTGCTGGGCGTGGCCCGCGAGGTGGCGGCCCTGACCGGATGCGCTTTGAAGTCGCCGGCCGTCGCACTGGTGCCGGCAGCAAACGATGCAACCTTCCCGGTACGGATTTCGGCGCCCGACGGCTGCGGGCGTTTTGCCGGGCGCGTGATCCGCAACGTGAATGCCGCGGCGCCGACGCCGGCCTGGATGATGGAGCGGCTCGAGCGTGCCGGGCAGCGCTCCATCTCGGCGCTGGTGGATGTCACCAATTACGTGATGCTGGAACTTGGGCGTCCGCTGCACGTCTACGATCTCGACAAGCTGCGCGGGGGCATCGACGTGCGCGCAGGCCGCGATAAGGAGCACCTCAAACTGCTCAACGAACAGACCGTCGATGTCGATTCCACGGTGCTGTGCATCACCGATGATACGGGACCGATCGGCCTGGCCGGCATCATGGGCGGCGATTCCACGAAGGCGGACCTTGCTACGCGCAACATCTTCCTCGAATCGGCGTTCTTCTTCCCGGCGGCGATTGCCGGGCGCGCACGGCGCTACAACTTCAGCAGCGACGCTTCTCACCGCTTCGAGCGTGGTGTTGACTTCAGCAACAACCTTGAGGGCATCGAGCGCGCGACGCGGCTGATCCTTGACATCTGCGGCGGTGAGGCGGGGCCATCGCAGGATGTCGTCGCCCGCCTGCCCGAGCGACAGCCCGTGCGCATGCGGCTGGCGCGCGCGCACAAGATCATCGGCGTGCCGGTGACGAAGGAAGAAATCGAGCGCATCTTCGTTCGGCTGCAACTGAAGACTGCGCTCGAGACAGGGGCGGCTGGAGATGTCTTCGTGGTCACGCCGCCGGCCTGGCGTTTCGACATCGAGATCGAGGAGGATCTGATCGAGGAAGTCGCGCGCGTCCACGGTTTCGAGCGCATTCCCGCGCTGCCGCCGGTGGTCCCGGCGATCATGCGCACGCCCAGCGAGCGCAGGCGCTCAATGCACGACATTCGCCGACTACTCGCGGCGAACGATTTCCAGGAGGTCATCAACTTCAGCTTCGCTGCGGACAAGTGGGAAACCGATCTCGCCGGCAACGCGACGCCAATCCGGCTGGTGAACCCGATTTCAAGCGAGCAGTCGGTCATGCGCTCGATTCTGCTTGGAGGGCTGCTGGAGAACGTGCGGTACAACGCCGGTCGCAAGATCGAGCGTATCCGCGTTTTCGAGATCGGCCGCGTCTTCTCGCGCGATGCCAGCATGCAGGACGGCGACCTGGACGTCGCAGGCATCCGCCAGCCCATGCGCGTCGGTGCGATCGCCTGCGGCTCCGCGCAGGCCGAGCAGTGGGGCAGCACGATGCGCGCAGTGGATTTTTTCGATCTCAAGGGCACGGTGGAAGCGTTGCTCGCTCCTCGCGTGGCACAGTTCGAATCTGCTGCGCACCCGGCGTTGCATCCCGGCCGTTCGGCCCGCATCGTCCTCGACGGCCGCGTGCTTGGATGGCTGGGCGAATTGCATCCGCGCTGGCAGCGGCGGTACGACCTGCCCCAAACGGTCGTTGCCTTCGAGTTGGATGCGGAAGCTATCCGCGATGCAGCCTTGCCGGCGTTCAGCGAGGTCTCGAAATTCCCGCCCGTTGTACGCGACATGGCGTTGGTATTGCCAGAAAAGGTGGCTCACGGGGCGCTTTTGGGGGCGCTGAATGCCGCTCGAAGCGACTTGGTCCGCGACATCCATCTGTTCGACATTTACCGCGGCAAGGGAGTCGAGCCAGGCAAAAAAAGCCTTGCATTTCGTGTAGTTATGCAAGATACTGCAAAAACGTTGACTGATGCCGAGGCCGATTCCGCCATGGCCCAGCTCATCGAGGCAGTCACCGGACGTTTTGGTGCCAAATTAAGAACTTAGGGCACTGAAATCGTACCCTGCAATAGCGCGGATTCCTGCCATGGGTAGGGTAAGTCCCTGAATTGATAAAGCGACTTCTGAAACTCGGGGGGCGCGGGACAAAATCAACGATTTGAAGGGCTCCCAAGGGGGACGAATGACGCTGACGAAAGCAGAACTCGCCGATATGCTGTTTGAGAAAGTCGGCCTCAACAAGCGTGAGGCCAAGGACATGGTCGAGACTTTCTTTGAAGAAGTCCGGCTCGCCCTGGAAAACGGCGAATCCGTCAAATTGTCAGGATTCGGCAACTTTCAGTTGCGCAATAAGCCGCAGCGTCCCGGGCGCAACCCCAAGACCGGTGAGGAAATTCCGATCACCGCGCGCAGAGTGGTGACATTTCACGCCAGTCAGAAGCTGAAGGCCCTCGTGGAACAGGCTCATGGAAAACCACAAGGCGACGAACAGCAACCTGGATAGCCTGCCGCCGATCCCGGCCAAGCGTTACTTCACGATTGGCGAGGTCAGCGAGCTTTGCGGCGTGAAGCCGCACGTGCTGCGCTATTGGGAGCAGGAGTTCACGCAGCTCAAGCCGGTGAAACGGCGTGGCAACCGTCGCTACTACCAGCACCACGAAGTTCTGCTGATCCGCCGCATCCGCGAACTGCTCTACGAGCAGGGGTTCACGATCAGTGGCG
>VGIE01000326.1 GCA_016867955.1 Betaproteobacteria bacterium | reverse complement strand
TGCCAGGCTGCAGGCAAGGCCGGCGGCCGTACGGTCAGGAAACTGGGCTCGAAGAAGGCGCGCTCCCTACTTCGTCTTCGTCGCCGACCTCGCCAGCGCGCGGCGCTTGCGCACGCCCTCGGCCAGCACATCCAGCACCGACACGCTGTCTTCCCAGCCGAGGCAGGCGTCGGTAATGCTCATGCCGTATTCGAGCGGTTTGCCGGCGACCAGGTCCTGGCGGCCGCCCTTGAGGTGCGACTCGATCATGATGCCGACGATGCGCCGCTCGCCCGCGGCGAGCTGGGTCGCGACGTCCGCCGCCACGTCGATCTGACGCTGGTGGTTCTTCTCGCTGTTGGCATGGCTGCAGTCCACCATCAGCCGGTCGTCCAGCTTGGCCGCCTTGAGCGCCTTGGCGGCCTCGGCAATGCTCGCGGAATCGTAATTGACCTGCTTGCCGCCACGCAGGATCAGGTGGCAGTCCTCGTTGCCGCGCGTCTCCACGATCGCCACCTGGCCGTTCTTGTGCACCGACAGGAAGTGGTGGCGCTGGCGCGCCGCCAGGATGGCATCCACGGCGATCTTGACGTTGCCGTCGGTGCCGTTCTTAAAGCCGATCGGCGCAGACAGACCCGAAGCCAGCTCGCGGTGCACCTGCGACTCGGTGGTGCGCGCGCCGATGGCGCCCCAGCTGATCAGGTCACCGATGTACTGCGGTGAGATGGTGTCGAGGAACTCGCTGCCCGCCGGCACGCCGCCCTGGTTGATGCGCACCAGCAGGTCGCGCGCGATCCGCAGGCCCTCGTCGATGCGAAAGCTGCCGTTGAGGTAGGGATCGTTGATCAGCCCCTTCCAGCCCACCGTGGTGCGCGGCTTCTCGAAATACAAGCGCATGACGATCTCGAGGTCGGCGGCAAGGCGCTTTCGTTCGCCGGCCAGCCGCGAAGCGTACTCGATGGCGGCCTGCGGGTCGTGGATGGAGCACGGCCCGATCACCACCAGCAGCCGGTCCGAGGCGCCGTGCAGGATGCGCTTGAGTTCCTTCCGGGTCGCCGAAACGAGCGTCTCGACCGACGAGCCCTGGATGGGGAAGAAGCGGATCAGGTTTTCGGGCGCGGGGAGCGGCACAACATCCTTGATGCGTTCGTCGTCAGTGAGCGAAGTGCGGTCAATTGGTGCGTGCGCCGGATAAAGCTCCTGCTTCTTGTCCATGGCTGGATCCTGTCGTCAGTGCTGGAAATCATGGTTGAAGGGCAATCGGTTGGGGGAATCAGTCGGCAGCCGGCGGTCAGCAAAAAAAAACCGCCAGGCTGTTGGCTCTGGCGGTTTCCTGGTGTCCGGGTGCGCGAACTAGCCCAGTTCCTCCGCCGATGGCCGGAAAAACCGAAAGTACCAAAAATAAAAACGGCCAGTGTTCACGTCGTTGCTCTCATCGTCGGGCTGAAAAGACGGGTTCGATGTCGATGCCAGGCGTCATTGAATCACGAGCCGGGGTCCCGAGGCAAGTCAGTCGCGGCATGGGCCGCGCCCCAACCCGGCCTCGCTTCACCCGGGCTCAGCGCATATTCGGATTCAGGGTGCCGCGGTTGTAATCCTTGTCGCCTTCCTGGATGCGGCGCCCGAGGCCGAAAAAACCGCCTTGCGACGAGCGCTCGCGGGCCACCTCGGCTGCGGCGGCCTGGCGCTGCGCCAGCGCCTTTCCTTCATCCACGAATTCCCAGCGCACGTTTTCGAACAGCCGCACCTTTTCACCGGATGCCGTGGTCGCCTCGAGAGGCGGCTGCGTCGAGTGCGCCGCAGCGAGCGACGACAGGCACATACCGAACAGCATGAAGACGAAGTTGCGCATGCCCGGCTCCTGCTGGTTTCAGGGCCGGCTAGAGCTTGCCGCAGACCCAGCCCGCCACCGAAGCGAGCGCCTGCGGCAGCGCCGCCGCATTGGTGCCACCCGCTTGCGCCATGTCGACGCGCCCGCCGCCCTTGCCCCCGACCTGCCGGGCGACGAAGTTCGCCAGCTCGCCGGCCTTTACCTTGCCCGTCAGGTCCTCGGTCACGCCGGCGATCAGCGTCACCCTCTCGCCTTCGACCGAGGCCAGCACGATGGCCGCCGATTGCAGCCGGTCCTTCAGCCTGTCCAGCGTCTCGCGCAGGATCTTCGCGTCGGCGCCCTCCAGTCGCGCCGCCAGCACCCGGGCGCCCTTCACCTCGACCGCGCCCGCGGCGATGTCTTCGCCCTGCGCCGAAGCCATCTTCGACTTCAGGCGCGCAAGCTCTCGCTCGAGCGACTTCACGTTCTCCAGCACCTGCTCGATGCGGTGGGTAAGCTCGCCCGGCTGCGCCTTCAGCACATGCGCGGCGCGCGCGAGCTCCTCCTCGCGCGACTGCACCCAGGCCAGCGCGCCGTCCGCGGTCACCGCCTCGATGCGGCGCACGCCGGCGGCGACGCCCGACTCCGACACCACCTTGAAGAAGCCGATGTCGCCGGTGTGGCGCACGTGCGTGCCGCCGCACAACTCGGTGGAGAAATCGCCCATGCCGATGACCCGCACCTCGTCGCCGTATTTCTCGCCGAAGAGGGCCATCGCGCCGGCCTTGATCGCCTCGTCGTACTTCATCACGCGTGCCGACACCGGATGGTTGGCGCGGATCTCGCGGTTGACGAGGTCCTCGACGGCGCGGATCTCGTCGGCGTGCATGGGTTTGCCGTGCGAGAAGTCGAAGCGCGTGCGCTGCGGGTCGACCAGCGAGCCCTTCTGCTGCACATGGTGGCCGAGCACGCGGCGCAGCGCCGTGTGCATGAGGTGCGTGGCCGAGTGGTTCCACGCCGCCCGATGGCGCGCCCGGATGTCCACGAGCGCCGTGACCGTGTCGAACACCGACAGGCGGCTTCTGGCGAGGGTGCCGTGGTGGCCGAACACGTCGGCCTGGATCTTCTGGGTGTCTGACACCCTGAACACGGCGTTGGCGGCCGTGAGCTCGCCCACGTCGCCCACCTGCCCGCCCGATTCGGCATAGAAGGGCGTGCGGTCCAGCACGACGATGCCCGCCTCGCCCTCGGCCAGCGAGGTCACCGCCGTGCCGTCGCGATAGAGCGCGAGGACCTTCGCCTCCTCGAGCCGCAGCGCGTCATGGCCCCTGAACTCGGTCTTCGCGCCGGCGTATTCGACGCCCGCGGCCATCTGGAATTTCGAGGCCGCGCGCGCCTTGGCGCGCTGCGCCTCCATGGCCGCCTCGTAGCCGGCCATGTCGATCGACTTGCCGCGCTCGCGCGCCACGTCGGCGGTCAGGTCCACGGGAAAGCCGTAGGTGTCGTAGAGCGTGAACACCGTCCCGCCGTCGATCAGTCCGCCCTCGCGCGCCAGCGCCACATCGAGGATCTTCATGCCGTGCTCCAGCGTGTCGGCGAAGCGCAGCTCCTCGGCCTTCAGCATCGCGGCCACCTCGCGGCGCGCCTTCACCAGTTCCGGGTAGGCCTGACCCATCACCGCGACGAGGTCCTCCACCAGCTTGTGGAAGAAGGGTTGCGACT
>VGIE01000325.1 GCA_016867955.1 Betaproteobacteria bacterium | reverse complement strand
GCCCGCGCCCGGCGCGCCGCCACGCGCCGCGGGCCGCGAGGTCGATGCGGTGAGCGTTCCGGCGTCAGGCGGGGTGACGCTGGCGGGCTGGCTGGCGCATGCCGCGGCACCGACGGCGGCCACGCGGGCGCCGCTGGTCATCTACTTCGGTGGCAACGCCGAGGAGGTGTCGTGGATGGTCGGGGAAGCGCCGCGGCTGGCGCCATGGTCGCTTCTGGCCGTGAACTACCGCGGCTACGGCGGCAATGCCGGCACGCCGGGCGAGGAGGCGATGTTTGCCGACGCGCTTGCGCTGCACGACTGGGCGGCAGCGCGGCCCGAAGTCGATCCCCGCCGCATCATCCTGATGGGCCGCAGCCTCGGCAGCGGCGTGGCGGTGCACGTTGCCGCCCATCGCAGGACGGCTGGCGCCGTGCTGGTTACGCCCTTTGACAGCCTGCGCGCGGTGGCGCAGGGCATCTATCCGCTGGTGCCGGTGGCGCTGCTGCTGCGCCACCCGTTCGATTCGCTGGCGCGCGCGCCAGCCATCGACGCGCCGCTGCTGGCGCTGGTGGCGACGCACGACCGCACGGTGCCGCTGGTGCATGCGCGGCGGCTGTTCGAGGCCTGGCGCGGCCCCAAGCGCTGGCTCGAACTGACGGCCGACCACAATTCCATCGACAGCCTCCCCGCTTACTGGGACGCCATTGCCGAGTTCCTGAGGTCGAGCCCGTGAACTTGCGCGGTCCGCGCGGCAGGGGCTTCACGATGCCGCTGGCCGCGGCCGCATTCAGGCCAGCGCGGGAATCCTGTACAGGGTGCGCGCGTTTTCGCCGGTGATCTTCCTGCGGTCCGCCGCAGAAAAGTTCCCGAACTGCCGTTCCACGACTTCGCGTGACTTGGGATAGGAACCGTCGCCGTGCGGGTAGTCGGCGGCCCAGAGCACGTTGCCTACGCCGATCTCCGGGATCATTCGCGTGCCGAGGATCTCGTCGGTGAAGGTGGCGTACACCTGGCGCCGGAACAGCTCGCGCGGGCCCGTGCGCTTCAACAGGTCCGGGTACATGCTGGCGTAGTTCTGGATCTCGAATTCGATGCGCTCCATGACGTAGGGGATCCAGCCGATGCCCGATTCGCCCATCACCATCTTCAGTTTCGGATGCCGCTCCAGCATTCCGCACATGAGCACGAGCGAGAGGATCTCGTCCAGCTGCATGCTGAACAGGCCCGCAGCCGCGGCGCGCCCCCAGGGCACTTCGTGGATGTGCTTGTGCGCCGAATGGAAGCCGCCGCCGACATGCACGCTGAGCGGCAGGCCGGTTTCCGCGGCCGCGCCCCACAGCGGGTCCCAGGCGCGATCGGCAATCGACAGCGTGGCGCTGAACACGTCGAAGATGGCGCCGCGCAGGCCCAGTTTCGCCACGCGCTCCAGTTCGCGCGCCGCGAGCTGCGGGTCGTGCGCGGGCAGCGTCGCCAGGCCGATCAGCCGGTCGGGCGCGACCGGGCAGAATTCCTCGGCCAGCCATGAGTTGTAGGCGATGAGGCACTCGGTCTTCAACGCCTGGTCCTCGAAGCTCCAGTCGAGGAAGTTGTAGATGACCTGTGCCGCGATGCCGTCATGGTCCATGTCCTGCAGCCGGTACTTCGGCGCCGTCGGGCGCCATACGCCGGGCTCGGGCTGCTCGGGCACGCCCGTCGCCTCGAACACCACCTTGCGGCCGTCGCTGGCGCGCGAGCCGGCATTGCCCCAGGGCCTGCCCTCGCGCATCCAGAAAGGACCCTTGGGCGTGCTGGACACTTGCGGTGCCTGCTCGCGGTAGCGCGCGGGCACGCGCTGCTGCCACATGTTGGTCGGGATGTAGCACAGGTCGATGTGGTCGTCGGCCGATACCAGCGTCGGTTGCATGCGATTTCCTCCTCAGTGGTGCCGCAACAGCGATAATACCCGTGCTGCCGACGGTGGCCATTGTCGCATGGCATGTCCGGGTCGCCTGGGCGGCAGGCCGTGAAGGGCGCCCGGCGGAAGTTCCGCCGGGGCGTGCCGTGGCAGGAGAGTCCCGGGGGATTTCCCTCGAATCGAACGCGCTTGCAAGGGGGACGAGACATGGACGACGTGGCGCGACTGCTGGAGACCGAGCGTATCCGCAAGCTGGCGGCACTGTATTCGCACAACTTCGACCGGCTCGACCTGGAGCCCCTGGTCGGGCTGTTCACCGACGATGCGGTCTGCGAGTTCAGCGGCGGCAAGCCTCTGGTCGGGCGGGAGGCCATCCGCGCGCACTACATCCGGTCCTTCGACAAGTGGGGAAAGCAGGGGCCCTTCAGCACCATGCATGCAGTGACCAACCACTGGATCGAGCTCACCGGACCGGAGCGCGCCGAGGGCCGCTGCTACCTGATCGACTTCAACATCACCGACCCGACGGTGAATCCGCTGGTGTTCCTCGGCGTCTACGACGACGAATACCACAAGGTGGGCGGCGAGTGGAAGATCCACCAGCGCCGGCTCGAGTTCGCCTGGCCGCCGCGTAGTACCACGGCAGGCGCGCCGGGTCGGCGGGTGCCTGGCAGGGCAGCCGCTAGCGCGCGGGACGCGCAGCTCGCGCCGGCATGCGATCTCGATTGACACCCGCGGGATGATGAAATAGCGTGTCGGCGCCAAGAAGAGCGAAACAAGCCGGAAATGGAATGCTGATGCGCAAGTGGCCGGGCAATGCCCGGCAATCCGATCGTGTGCCGGTTGCCACACGTCTCGCAGGAGCGGCGGCGCCGTGCCTCGTGCTGGTCGTCGTCGTGGCACTGGCCGGATGCGCGGCACTGTCCGGCTCGCAGGGCGACAAGCCCGCGTCCGCGGCGCCCTCGGCCGACCTGCGCATTCCGCGCGTGCTGATCGGCGAGGGCATGCAGAGGCTGCGCGAGCGCCGCTATGAGGATGCGTCGCGCATCTTCAATGCCGGCATCAAGTTCGCGCCCGAGAGCGCGCAGCTGCACTTCCTCAACGGACTGACCTACCACCTGCTGTATCAGCGCGGCGGCGACGGCAAGAAGGACCTCGCCGTCACCGGCTACGAGATGGCCCTGGCTATCGAGCCGGCGCACTTCCTGGCGGCGCTGCAACTCGGCCGACTGGAGCTGGAGGCGCGCCGTTATGCCGGCGCCATCGAGGCCTTCCGCCTTGCCGCCGACATCGATCCGGCAAGCGGCGAGGCCTGGATGGGCTTTGCTGCCGCGGCCTACTACGCGCGCGACCTGGCCGTGGCGCGCGAGGCGGTGCGCACGCTCGCGCCGTTGCGACCGGAGAGCGCGCTGGCGGCGCGCCTTGCCGCGATGGTGCACGCCGGACTGGGCGAGCTGCCGGATGCGAAGATGGCGGTCGCGCGCTATGCGCGTCTGGAGCCCGAAGCGGGCGCGCGCGCAGCTGTCGCGCCGCGTCGAGCGATGGGGTGCCTGGCATGCCGCGCTGCCGACGCAGCGTACTGACGCGCCGGCCGCCGTGCCGCAGCCCGCCGTGCAGCCACAACTGCTGGCCCAGGCCGACGCGGCGACCA
>VGIE01000324.1 GCA_016867955.1 Betaproteobacteria bacterium | reverse complement strand
GTGGATCGATCATTCCAGTCAAGAATGCGCGAAAAGACCTCGGACCCGACCACAACGGCACAGCGATGCTGCCCGGATCTGATGAACTTGTCCGCTATCGACAAAGCATAGACAAATCCGCTGCATACCGCCTGCACGTCAAACGCCGGGCAACCCTGAATTCCAAGCTTTGCCTGGAGAAGGCACGCTGAACTTGGGAAGATGAAGTCGGGCGTTGACGTCGCGACAATTATGAGGTCGACATCAGCAGGTGATAATCCCGCCGCCGCCAAGGCGTTCCGAGAAGCCTCGTAAGCAAGGTCGCTGCACATCTGCTCTGGCTCGGCTACATGCCGTTGGATTATGCCTGTTCGCGCGCGGATCCACTCATCCGAGGTGTCCATGTCCCTCGCCAGGTCGTCGTTCGTTACGACCTTGGCCGGAAGATAGCTGCCAGCTCCAACAATACGGGACCAGATCACGCCGCCTCCTCGCCGAAGCGACCGGAAATGCGGGATAGCACGTTGCCACGCACTTCCTCCATTGCGCGCTCAAGCGCCTTCTGAAAGCCGAAGACATCGGCCGACCCATGACTCTTGATGACGATTCCCCTGAGTCCGATCAAGGTAGCGCCATTGTACCGTCGGTGATCAAAGCGCCTGCGAAACGCGGATATGACCGGCCACGCAACGAGCGCAGCCAGCTTCGAATAGAGGTTCTTGGAGAACTCCTCCTTGAGCGCAGCACCCAGCATCTGCGCGAGCCCTTCGGAAGTCTTCAGGGCAACATTACCGACGAAGCCGTCGCATACGACAACATCCGATCGGCCGCGGTAGATATCGTCCCCCTCGACATTCCCGACGAAATTCAACCCGCTGGCCGCCAGCAGCTCGGCCGCACGCTTGACGACCTCGTTGCCCTTGATCGCCTCCTCCCCGATATTCAGGAGGCCGACAGTCGGGCGCTCCTTATGCTCAATGGCCGTTACGAGCGATGCCCCCATCAAACCGAACTGCAGAAGGTGCTCCGGGCCACAATCTACGTTGGCGCCAAGGTCAAGGACGTACGTTTGGCCGGACATCGTCGGGAGTATGGACACGATCGCAGGCCTGTCTATGCCCGGCAAGGTCTTCAGTACAAACCGCCCGATTGCCATCAGGGCACCGGTATTGCCGGCGCTGACGCACGCGTCAGCCTCCCCACTCTTCACCAGGTCGACCATTACACGCATCGAGGAATCCTTCTTGCCGCGCAACGCGGCAGCCGGGGAGTCATCCATTTGCACGACTTCCGTCGCATGCCGAACTCGGATGCGCTCATCCCCGGCGGCCCGCTGCCTGGCAAGCTGCCGTTCAATTTCCGGGGAATCACCAATCAGGAATACGTGTGTATCCGCATGCGAGGACAGGAATGCCAAGGCAGCAGACACGGTAACCTTCGGACCGTAATCGCCGCCCATGCAGTCGATGGCAACCGTTATCACGGACTTACCGCATGACCGTATGTTGTCCTGGCTCACGCCGAGAGTGAGATGTTGCCGAAGCAATGTCGGCCTACCCGCCTCCCGCTGGCCAATTCAGGCTCGTCAGTCTGCCTTGGTCTTGACGACTTTTTTGCCACGGTAGAACCCATTCGGGCTCACATGGTGACGAAGATGCACTTCGCCCGTCGTCGGCTCGACGGCTAGGCTCGGGCTGGAGAGCGAATGGTGCGACCGATGCATTCCCCGCTTCGATGGTGACTTCTTGTTCTGCTGCACCGCCATGAATTGCTCCTTGAAACAATCTACTTTCTCTTAACCGCCTCGACTGGCTCCCTGCCAACGTCATCTGCCCGGTCTGGGAGAACCGCGCCCACCGCCCGGACAATCACTGACTCGCGACGAAAATCCCGTTCCGCTAAGATTCGTGCAACGAACAGATCTCATGCCGGGGAACCATCGGCACCGCCAGGATGACCTCATCTTCGACGAGTCCCTCAATGTTCATCGACTTCCCCGCCACCACCCGGTCAAGGTCGTCTTGCGCGCCCTCAAGTTCCTGAAGGCTTCGAGCCAGCCCCAACGACACGTTGGTCGAGAGCGTCCATTGCATGTCCTGGAGACACCGCTGGCATGTCAAATCGAATTGCCCCTCGATCAGCAGTTCCAGAATTGGCTCGCCTTGCTCGCTTTCGCCGCCCTCAATCCGGTAACGAAGCTGCCTTACCCGGCAGCCTGCTCCGGCCAACCTCGCCATTCGCGTGGGTTCAACTTCCCCTGATAGCGAAGCCCTGTTCCGGCAGAAGCGGAGACCATCGATCGTGGGCGAGTCCATCTGAACAGTTCAGCGCAACATTAACCTTTAATAATACTACTCATGGTGAGTCCCTGTCAAAATTAGATCAAATTGTTCAGGAACTTACAACCGAAACAGGTAATATCGGCGCCCGTTTCCTTCGATCGACCTGCAAGCTTCTGCACTACTCATCCGAAAGCCCACCTTGAGACTGGTTCTTGCCTCAACATCCCCCTACCGCAGGGTACTCCTGGAACGCCTAGGGCTGCCGTTCTCGGTCGCAAACCCCAATATCATTGAGTCGGCTCTTCCGGGCGAACCCCCTGCCGACCTGGCCCTGCGGCTTGCAGCGACAAAAGCGCGCGAGGTAGCGCCTGCCTACCCAGCCAGCCTTATCATCGGCTCCGATCAAGTCGCCCTGTTGGATGACGAAATCCTTGGCAAACCGGGCGGCCACGCCAATGCCTCGGCCCAGCTCCGCAAGGTTTCGGGACGCACGCTGAACTTTCTCACGGCAGTTTGTATTTACGAAAGCGAAAAGAACAGACTTTCAAGCCGCCTCGTTCAGTATTCGGTGAAATTCCGCAACTTGGACGACGCCGCCATCGAGGCATATCTTCGGCGCGACCAACCATACGACTGCGCGGGCAGCGCAAAGGCTGAATCCCTGGGAATCGCCTTGATCGAAAAGATGCAGGGCGACGATCCCAACGCCCTGATCGGCCTGCCCCTGATCGCGCTGGTTGACCTGCTTCGCGAGCATGGTATCAGGGTGATTTGAGTGTCCGGCAGTCTTTACTTGGTGCCCAATACCCTGGGCGGGGAGATCCCCACTTCAATCCCCTCGGGCAATACCGCAGTCATCGAGCGCCTGAAGTATTGGATTGCCGAAGATCCGAAATCGGGCAGAGCGTTCCTTAAGCGCGTCGGCACCGCCCTGCCGCTGCAGTCGATCCGCATAGAACGCCTCGACAAGAACACGCCGCAGAGTTCGCTCCCGGTCCTGCTGGCGCCAATTCTGGCCGGCGAAGATGCAGGCCTGCTCTCGGAAGCGGGCTGTCCCGCAGTTGCGGATCCGGGAAGTGCCTTGATTCGGCTTGCACACGCCAACGCAGTGCGTGTCCACCCCTTGGTGGGCCCCTCCTCACTGATCCTCGCATTGATGGCGTCAGGCCTGGAGGGGCAGCGTTTTAGTTTTCATGGCTACCTGCCCGTCGCAGAAGCCGCACTCGAAGCCAAACTGCGTCTTCTGGAACTGGAATCCAGGAAGAACTGCT
>VGIE01000323.1 GCA_016867955.1 Betaproteobacteria bacterium | reverse complement strand
CTTCGACGAGTCGAGCGGCACGGCCACCATCGAGCGCGCGGGCCGTCGACTGCTGAGCGCGGTGATCATCTTGCCGGAGGGCAGGCAGGCGTTCGAGGAGTTCTTCGCCGGCTTCCTCGCGGGCAACCCGGACGGCCCGCCCCGCCTGGTAGAGGTACCGGGCCGCACCTTCGCCGATGCCAGGCCGAAACCCAACGCCTCGACCGACCAGTACGTATCGCTCGTCAACCTCGCCAGCGTGCGCGACCTCGAGCTCGTGGCACCGGCGCCGGTGGATCCGCTGCGCTTTCGTGCCAATGTCCATTTTGACGGCGCGCCGGCCTGGGAGGAGCTGAGCTGGGTCGGCAGGGAGTTTTCGCTCGGCTCGGCACGCCTGCGCGTTGTTTCACCGACGATCCGCTGCGCGGCGACGGCCGTGAACCCGGCCACTGCCGAGCGTGACATGGATGTCCCGTCTCTGCTGATCAGGCACTTCAGGCACAACCACATGGGTGTGTACGCCGAGGTGGTCGCGGGCGGGGCGTTCGATTCCGGTTGCGCGCTCGCCTGGCGATGAACGCCGACCCGCCTTCGCCGGGCCGGGGTTATCCATGCCGGCCCGGGTATGGTAAAAACCGAACGCAGGCGCGACGCATCGATTTCATCAGCAGAATCTGGAGGCAGTGGTGTCAATCGAGAAGATCGCAGTACTCGGCAGCGGGCTCATGGGGCATGGCATTGCGCAGGTCGCGGCAATGGCGGGCCAGACGGTATCGCTCATCGACAAGTCCGAGGATGCCCTGGCATTCGCGAGGCAGAAGATGGGCGACAGCCTGAAGCGCCTGGCCGAGAAGGGCCGGATCAAGGACACCCCGGAGGCCGTGCTGGGCAGAATCCGCACCACCTCGAACCTCGCCGACGGCGTCCGCGACGTACAGTTCGTCGTCGAGGCGGTGTTCGAGGACATCAACCTCAAGCGTAACCTGCTGGCCGAAGTCGAGGGCCTCGCGCCCAAGGGCACCATCCTCGGCACCAACACCAGCGGCCTTTCGATCCGCGCCATCTCGGGCAAGGTCAGGGCCAAGGAGAAGGTCATCGGCATGCACTGGATGAACCCGCCGCAGCTGATGAAGCTGGTGGAAATCATCAAGAGCGACAAGACCGACGCACCGACGCTGCAGACCACGCTGGACCTGTGCACTCGCTACGGCAAGGAGACGGTCATTGCGCAGCGCGACGTGTGGTTCTTCCTCGCCGCCCGTGCGCGCGTCGGCTTTTCCATCGAGAACTGCGCCATGCAGCTGGCCAAGGTCGCCGATCACCAGACACTCGACGCGGTCACCCGCTACAGGATCGGCTTGCCGATGGGCGAGTTCGAGCTGCTCGATTTCACCGGCGCCGTCGACATCCGCCCGAAGGGCCTGGCGTCGGTCGAGGACATCCTCAAGGACTACCCGGATTTCGAGCCTTGGCCCGAGTTCCGCAATGCCTATTCCTACCTCGCCAAGGAAGTCTGGGCTGACATGTCGGCCAAGGGCCTCTCCGGCGTGAAATCGGGCCAGGGCTTCTATCCCTATCCCGGCAGGAAGTACCTCAAGCCCGACATCCCGAAGGAACTCGCGGACAAGATCGATCCGGTGCAACTGATGGCGCCGGCCTTGAATGCCGCCGCCTGGTGCGTGACCAACGGCGTGGGCAGCGTGGAGGACGTCAACAAGTCGATGCGCCTGGCCTTCGGCTGGCCCAAGGGCATTTTCGATTTCGTTCCCGACTACGGCATCAAGAACATCGTCGACACCCTGAACGCCAAGGCCAAGGCGGCGCCGAAGTGGCTGGACGGCTTCTACCGCGTCGATCCGCTGCTGGCGAAATGGAAGGCCTGATCATGACCGCCAGCGATGCCATCAAGTACGAAAAGCGCGACAACGTCGCCTGGGTTACGCTGAACCGCCCCGACCAGATCAACGCCATCAACGACGGCATCCGCGACGGCATCCTGCGCTCGATCGGCGAGGCCGAGGCCGATGCGGAAGTACGCGCCATCGTCATCATCGGTTCCGGCCCGCGCGGCTTCTGCGCCGGCGCCGACATCAAGGAGGCGCGCGGCCCCGAGACGCCCGCCGAGGCGCGCCGCCGCCTGACGAAGGGCGGTTACCTCGACGCCCTCGAGCGCTGCACCAAGCCCACCATCGCCGCCATCCACGGCGTCTGCATGGGCGGCGGCTTCGAGATCGCGCTGGCCTGCGACATCCGCATCGCCGCAGCGGACGCCGTCTTCGCGCTGCCGGAGACGGGACTCGGCCTGATCCCGGGCGGCGGCGGCACGCAGCGCCTGCCGCGCATTGTCGGCCTTGGCCGCGCGCTCGATCTCATGCTCACCGGCGACCGCATCGACGCGAGCGAGGCTTATCGCATCGGCGCCGTGTCGCGTCTGGTGGCAGACCCCACGCAGCTCGCCGCGGAAGCCGAGAAGGTCGCGCAGCGCATCACGGCCAAGCCGCCCACCGCCACCGCCTACGCCAAGGAAGCCGCGCGCTCGGGCATCGAGATGGACCTGAAGTCCGGCCTGCAGCTCGAGCGCACACTCTTCACGGTGCTGCTCACAACTGAAGACCGCAAGGAAGCGGCAGCGGCCTTCAAGGAAAAGCGCAAGCCGAATTTCACCGGGCGTTGAGGTTCGGCTGAGCAGGCATGGGTGGGGAGCGCAAGCCGGGGACGCAGAGCATCGAGCGCGCAGTGTGTCTGCTGAAGGCGCTCAGCACGCGCCACCGGGCCGGTTGGCAACTGGCGGACCTTGCGGCGCAATGCGGCCTCAAGAAGAGCACGGCGCATCGCATCCTGAATTCCCTGTCCCGGGAGCGCCTGGTCAGCCGGCATGTGATCGACGGGCACTACCTGCCCGGGCCGCTGCTGTTCGAACTGGGGTTGGCCCTCCCGGGGCTTGGCAACTTCCAGCGCGAAGCGCGCGAGCGTCTCGAAGAGTTCGCGCGTCGCACGGGTGGTGTTGCCTCGCTTTACCTGCGCAGCGGTGATGACACCGTCTGCGCGATCCGCCTGGGCGATTCTCCGGTGACCGGCCTTTCCTCGCGCCCGGCTGGCAGCCGGACGCCGATGGCCTTGTCTACGGGCGGCACGGCGATTCTCATCGCATTGCCTCTGGAGGAATCGCGCGCTGTCATCGCACGCAATTTTGCGACGCTGGCTCATCTTGGCGCCAAACGCCTGGACGATTTTCGCAGGGTGATCAAGCGCTCGCCCGCGGAAGGGCTGTGCGTCAATGCGGGCGTTGCAATGCCGGGGATCAACATTTTCGGCATGGCCGTGCTTGACGCGGGGGGAAGACCCTTCGCATCCGTGTCGCTTGCGGGTACCCCAAAGACCTTTCCGGCGGCGCGGCTTGCCGAGTTCCGCAAGTGGCTGGACAGGGAAGCGCGCGCTCTCGGCGAGTGTGCTGCAAGGGCACTGGGCGACGCCTGAGCGGCGGCCTTCGGCGCGTGGCCCGCAGAAATCAGCGTTCCATATTGTAGAACGCTGACGACAATCTGAAGCGTTGTCCCATTGC
>VGIE01000322.1 GCA_016867955.1 Betaproteobacteria bacterium | reverse complement strand
CATCTACGCCGGCCGCAAGACCGACGTAACACCGTTCAACATCCTGTTCTCCAATACGGAGACGTTGCTGCCGGCGCTCTACTCAGCCGTGCCGCGCCCCGTGGTGCAGCGACGCTTCAAGGACGAGGACCCGCTTGGCAAGTCGGCGGCCACCGCCGGCCAGCGCGTGCTTGAGTTCCTGGTGGACACCAACATCGATGGCTACGAGACCTTCGACGAGGGCGTGCGCGCGGCCACTCTCGACGCGCTGCTGCCTGGGCGCGGCATCGCGTGCGTCAAGTACGACGCGGACGTGGACGAGCCGCAGCCGGACATGCCCTATGTGTCAAAAGAACTCATCTGCCTCGACACCAAGCCGTGGAACCGGGTCTATTTCGGCTTCGCCCGCAAGTGGTCGAAGATGCCGTGGGTGGCATACGAGGAACACATCGACCGCAAGGAGGCTGAGCGGCTGTTCGGCGCCGAGATGGCCGGCAAGCTCCACTACAGCGAGGGCGACGACCGCGACGCCGATGACGTGTATGGCGCCAACCGCGACCCCCTCGAGCGCGACAAGGGCGAGCGCAAGACCGCGTGCGTGTACCAGATATGGGACAAGGACGGCGGCCGGACCATTAAGTACGTGTCGCCCTTCTACAAGGACGGCTATCTCAAGGTCCTCGATGACCCGTTGCAGTTGACCGGGTTCTTCAACTGCCCTCGGCCGCTTACGTTCGTCGAGAAGTCGAGCGACCTGCTGCCGGTCGCGCCGTATGCCCTGTACGAGAACCAGGCAAAGGAACTCAACCGCCTCACCGTCCGCATCAATCGCATCGTCGAGGCCATCAAGGCGCGCGGCGTCTATGACGGGGAGCTTGGCGGCGACATCGGCAACCTCATGCAGGCGGACGACAACTCACTTGTCCCGGCCGAGAAGGGAGCCAGCATTGCCGCAGAGAAGGGACTGGGGAACGCAATTTGGTTCATGCCGCTGGACGCCCTGGTCAATACCCTCGCCCAACTGTACGCGGCCCGCGAGCAATGCAAGCGCGTCATCTACGAGATCACCGGCATCTCGGACATCATTCGTGGATCGACGGTCGCCAGTGAGACAGCGACGGCGCAGGAGATCAAGACCCAGTGGGGCACCCTGAGGCTCAGGCGGCTTCAGAAGGAGGTGCAGCGGTACGCGCGCGACCTGTTGCGGATGATGCTTGAGGTGGCCGCGACCAAGTTCTCCGAGGAGACCTGGGCGCAGATAACTGGGTTGCCGTTCGTGCCGACGCAGCAGCGGCAGCAGTTGGAGATGATCGCCCAGGCGGCCGCGCAGGCCGGCCAGCAGCTTGACCCTCAGACGCAAGCGGCCTTGCAGGCGCCAGTATGGGGCCAGGTGCTCGACATGCTGCGCAATGACATGCAGCGGGCATACCGGATCGACATCGAGACCAACTCGACCGTGGAGCCAGAGGCCGCCGAGGACCAGAAGAACATCTCGGAGATGATGACCGCCATTGGCCAGTTCCTCAATGGCGTGGCGCCTCTGGTGCAGTCCGGCACCATGCCCTTCGAGATCGCGCAGTCGATGCTCTTGGCCATCGCGCGGCGCTTCCGCTTTGGCAACGAGATCGAGGACCACATCAAGGGCATGAAGCCACCGGAGCCGGAGGGTGACGATGGTGAAGCGGCGGCGAAGGAGTTGCAGGCGCAGCAACAGGCCATGCAAAAGGACATGCAAGCTGCGCAGCAAAAGATGCAGGCCGACCAACGTATCGCCGAGCTTGAGATGCAGTTGAAGGTCGAGCAGCAGGCGGCGCAATTGGCCCAGCGCGAGAATCAACTTGAGCTTCGGGAGATCAAGCTATCGACCGAGCAGGCGCAGTTCCAATCCGAGCAGCGCATGGCCGTCGAGAAGATCGGGATGCGGGACCAGGTATCACAGGTCAAGGGGCAGGCCGACCAGAAGGTGCGGGCGCTCTCCGAGGGCGCGGCCAAGCGCGAGCAGCAGATCGCCAAGCAGGCCGGGGGCGAGGTGGCGAAGGCGCTGGAGATGATCCAAGCGACCGCGGACCAGATCAGCGTCATGCAAGAGCAGTTGATGGTGGTCGTGCAGAGGCAGGAAGCCGAAAAGGCGCGGCCGTCAGATGCCCGTGTATGAGTACGCCTGTGAGGCGGGGCACTATTTCGACCGATATCTCCCCCTGGCGGAGTACGACCAGCCGCAAGCGTGCTCATGCGGCAGTCCAGGCCGGAAGCTGATATCGCGCGTGACGGTGTTCCGGGCCAAGAATACCGAATACACGTCGCCGATCGACGGCCGGCCTATCACCAGTGAGGCGGCTCGGCGCGAGGACTTGGCGCGCAACAACTGCGTTCCATACGACCCCGAGATGAAAAACGACGTTCTGCGCCGCCGCGCGCAAGAGGACGCGGCAATGGACGCATCCGTGGATCGGACAGTCGAGGAAGCCTGGGAGAAAATGCCGGCTGCCAAGCGTGAGCGGCTGGATGCTGAGTTAACCAGGGGCGGGCTTGATCTAGTCTATACCCGCGCCACCCCCACGGAGAGCACCTGATGGCCCCGGACCCGGAAACGACCGAGCCAACCTTTGACATGGACGCGGCGGTCGCGAGTGTCGCTGATGGTTTGTTCGGCGAGGATGGTGGGGCGGAAAATCCTACCGGAGATACCGCACCAGCCTCAGAGGGCAAGGAGGCGGCGCCAGCGCCCACTGAGTCAAAGCCGGCCGAGGGGGCTGACAAAGCGCCAGAGGCCACTAAGGGGCGCGCAGCACCCAAATCCTGGGCACAGGACAAGCATGAGGTCTGGGCGAAGATGCCGCCCGAGGCGCAGGATTACTACCTCCAGCGCGAGGAGCAGATGCACCAGGGCCTCACCCAGTACAAGGGTGATGCCGAGTTCGGGAAGTCGCTCCGGGACGTATTCGCGCCCTACAAGACGCTCTTACAGGGCGCCAACCTCAATGAGGCGCAGGCGGCGCAATGGCTTATGGCCGCCCATGCCAAGCTGTCCACCGCCCCGGTTGCCGAGCGCGCGTCCTACTTCGCCGACCTTGCGCGTCAGTACGGCATCGACCTGGGCGCGGTCACACAACAGGTTGCGAACCCGGTAGACTCTCACGTCAAGGGCTTGCAAGAGCGCCTGGATATGTTACAGAATACCATTACCGCACGCGAGCAGGCCGCCCTACAGGATGCCCAGCAAGCGGCGGCGAAGGAAGTGGAGGCGTTTGCCGCTGATCCGGCGCACCCGTACTTCGACGAAGTGGCCGATGACATCGTTGCCATGTTGAAGGCGGGCGCCAAGCTGGCCGACGCTTACGAGAAGGCGGTATGGGCGAACCCCGTAACGCGCGCGAAGGAAATCTCCAGGCTCCAGACAGAGCAGGAGAAGAAGATTCGCGAGAATATCCGCCTCGACGGCCTCAAGGCCAAGACGGCGGCCGGTGCTACCGTCAGAAGTCGGGACACCAATGCGGCTCCGACAGAGCCCCTGGGAACGATGGAAGACACGATGCGGTCAACGATGGCCGCGATCAGGTCTAGAT
>VGIE01000321.1 GCA_016867955.1 Betaproteobacteria bacterium | reverse complement strand
CACCTGTGGCGATCAACCCGCAACCACCCGTCTTGGAACAAGCGGCCGCTCTGCAGAAAAGTGCGTCAATGAACCTGGCACAAAAAACCAGTCAGGCCAGTAGTCGCTTGGCACTTTGGGAGAAAGCTCCGCGAGATCTACGCATCGAACGAGCGCGGCTATTCCAAGGACTCGGGCTCCATTCACTTTCTGCTTCACCCCGACACTATGGAACCCGACGAGTGGTGTTACGTCGAACAAGAAGCCCAAATACTCTTGGCCGGAGAAATGGCAGACAAGCTATTTTCGCTGGAGGATAGCAAAGGCTTTAGCTACGAAGTCGTTGGTGGCGACAGAGCGGATGTCAGATTCCTCGCCTCAAAGATTTTCCATTCAGCTTTCGAAGCTGATGAATGGATTGCCAACATGGAGAAGAAAGCTGACGCCCTGGTGCGAAAGTACGAGAAGGCAATCGAAGCACTGGCGTCAGAACTGGTGACCCGCCAAACGCTGCCAGGAAGTGTCGCGACAAACATTCTCTGCTTGCTCACTCCCAAAGAGGAGATCTAATTCACCGCTGCATTCCCTCCCACATCTTCTGCAGCCGCTTCACCGACACCGGTACCGGCGTCCTGAGTTCCTGAGCGAAGAGCTGCACGCGCAGCTCCTCGATCAGCCAGCCAAACTGCTCGAGCTTGTCGTCCGTCGCGCCGGCCTTGCGCGCATTGGCGAGGGCGCGCAGGTAGAGCGTCTGCAGCGACTGCAGTTCGCTCATGCCGCGCGCGTCGCGGGCGGCGTCGGCGCGCAGCTTGTCGAGGCGCAACGTTGCGGCCTTCAGATAGCGCGGCAGGTTCTGCAGGCGCTCGTAGGGCGTGTCGGCGATAAAGCGCTTCGGCAGGATGCGCGCGAGCTGCTCCTGGATGTCCTTCACCGCCGCCGGAAAGGCGCGCTGGGCGTCCTTGAGCTTCTTCTGCAGCGTATGGTGCTCGGCCAGGATGAGGCCCACCAACCGTGCCATCTCCTGCGCGATCAGGTTGACGCGACTGCGGCCCTCGTCGCGCCGCCTGGTGAATTCTTCGGCCGTGCGGGGCAGCGGCGGCTGCATGCAGGCGCGGTCGAAGCTGGCCTCCAGCAGTTGGTCGCGCAGTTCGTTCGCGTCGCCAAAGGCAGTGAACTGCATGGCCAGCGTGTTGAATCCGGGCAGGCTCTTCTCGATGAACTTCGCCTGCTCCTTCAGCTGCAGCATGAACAGGCGCCGCAGGCCCGCGCGGTGCATGGCGCGCGCCTTGTCCTCGGCGTCGAACACCTCGAGGCGCACCGCGGTGCCGGCATCGACGATGGCAGGGAAGCCGATCAGGGTCTGCGAACCGTGGCGGATCTCCATGACGTCGGCCAGTTCGCCGAACGTCCACTCCGTGACGCCGTCGCCGGATGCCCTGCCCGCCGGCCGGCTGCCTGCCGCGCCGCTGCTCGCCGCCGGCCCGGCCCCCGCGGAACGCTCGGGGCGTGCCGCGGACGTCGGCCCGCCCGGTCCGGCGGCTGCTCCTGACCCGCCGGCCTTGCCCACCGCCTTGCTCACGGCCTTGCTGACTGCTGCGGCGAACTGCGCGCCCGCCGCCTCGCCCAGCTCGGCGCGCAGCTGCGTGAGGTTGCGTCCCATGCCGAGCTGGCGCCCATGCTCGTCGACCACGCGGAAGTTCATCGACAGGTGAGCGGGCAGCCGTTCGGCCTGGAAGCCGTCGCGCGGCACGTCCAGCCCCAGCTCGCGCCGCGCCCAGCGCACGATGGCCTCGGCCATCGTGACGTTGAGTTCCGGCGGCTCGGCTAGAAAGACATCGGCGAATTCCGGCAAGGGCCCCAGGCGATGCCGCGTGCGCTGCGGCAGCGACTGGGCCAGGCCCATGGCCTTCTCGCGCCGCAGCCCCGGCACCAGCCAGTCGCACAGCGCCGGATTCACCTGGTTCAGCGCCACCAGCGGCACGGTCAGCGTGACGCCGTCGCGCGGGCTGCCCGGCTCGTGGTGGTAATCGAGCGCAAAGCTGCGGCCGGCCATCTCCAGCCGGTGCGGGAACTGCTCGGTGGTGATGCCGGCCGCCTCGTGGCGCATGAGGTCTTCGCGCTTGAGGTGCAGCAGCTTCGGGTTCTTCGCCTCCGCGTCGCGCCGCCAGGCCTCGAAGCCGGCACCGGTGCAGACGTCCGCCGGCACCAGGCTGTCGTAGAAGGCGTAGATCAGCTCGTCGTCCACCAGCACGTCGGGCCGGCGCGACTTGTGCTCGAGGCGCTCGATATCGCAGCGCAGGCTCTGGTTGTGCAGGAAGAATGGCGCCTTCGACTCCCACTCGCCCTCCACCAGCGCGCTGCGGATGAAGATGCGGCGGCATTCGGCCGGATCGTACGGCCCGTAGTGCACGCGCCGGTTGGCGTACACCGGCAGTCCGTACAGGGTGGCGCGCTCGAAGGCGGCCACATGCGCAGGCTTCTTCTCCCAGTGCGGCTCGCCGCGGCTCTTCTTCACCAGGTGTGCGCCGATGGCCTCCAGCCACTCCGGCTCGATGGTGGCCACGCTGCGCGCATACAGCCGCGTGGTCTCGGTGATCTCGCCGGCCATGATCCACTTGCCGGCCTTCCGGCCGACGCCGGAGCCCGGATGCACCCAGAACTTGATGGCCCGCGCGCCGAGGTAATTGCCCTCTTCCGTCCTCAGGCCGACGTTGCCCAGCAGCCCGGCGAGCAGTGCGCGGTGGATGTGGCCGTAGATCTTGTGCGGCTCTGGGTTCAACGCCCCCACCTTCCAGCCCAGTTCCGAGACGAACTCCTTGATCTGGGCATGCACGTCGCGCCACTCGCGCAGCCGCGTCGGCGACAGGAACTCCTCGCGGCAGGCCTGCTGCAGCTTCTTGTTGGATTTCTTGTGCTCGATCTGCTCGCCATGGAAGCGCCAGATGCGCAGGTAACTCAGGAAGTCCGATTTCTCGTCGGCGAACTTCTTGTGCGCGGCGTCAGCCGCGGCCGCGCGCTCCATGGGGCGATCGCGCGGGTCCTGCACCGCCAGCGCCGAGGCGATAACTAGCACCTCGGCGAGGCTGCCCTCCTCCTTCGCCGCCAGCACCATGCGCGCGATGCGCGGGTCGAGTGGCAGGCGTGCGAGCTGCCGACCCACCTCGGTGAGCTGGCGTGCCTCGTCCACCGCGCCCAGCTCGCCGAGCAGCGCATATCCATCGGCGATTGCCTTCGGCGACGGCGGGTCGATGAAGGGAAAGTCCTCCGGCTCGCCGAGGCCCAGCGACAACATGCGCAGGATGACGCTGGCCAGCGACGAGCGCAGCACCTCGGGGTCGGTAAACTCGGCGCGCTTGTTGAAATCCTCCTCGGCATACAGTCGGATGCACATGCCGCTCGCGACGCGGCCGCAGCGGCCCGCGCGCTGGCGTGCCGCAGCCTGCGATACGCCCTCGACGCGCAGCTGCTCCACCTTGCCGCGGAAGCTGTAGCGCTTGACGCGCGCAAGCCCGGTGTCGACCACGTAGCGGATGCCGGGCACCGTGAGCGAGGTCTCCGCCACGTTGGTCG
>VGIE01000320.1 GCA_016867955.1 Betaproteobacteria bacterium | reverse complement strand
ATTTCACGCGTGCCGAGATTGCCAAGTGGGGCGAAGTGATCAGGGTGGGGAAGATCACCTCGGAGTAGCCGGCCGCGGCCAATCCCCGTCGGCCGGCGCGGTTTGCAGTGTCGCCTTCGGCATATGGCCGGAAACAGCGAGGCAGCAGGCCGATTGCTCGCGTTGCGTGGATGCGCCGCGTCTGCCGTGGCGCCATTGCCGAGGCATAAAGTTGCTACAATCGCACCATGCGTTCTTCCTTGAACCCGTCGCTCGGCGATCCGCCAGTCCCTGCGATCACCGCGATCACCCGCCGGCTGCCCGGCTGGCGTGCTTCGGTCCCCCGTTGGTGGCGCTAGCCCGCCACGTCCATGCCCGCCCCCGCAACGCCCCGCCATTGGCCGGGTAGGTGCGAACCGGGGCTAATCCCCAGAGTGCAGCAAAGGCAGCAAGCAAGGCAACGGAGCCACCATGCTATTGATGATCGACAACTACGATTCCTTCACCTACAACCTGGTGCAGTATTTCGGCGAGCTCGGCGCAAGCGTCAAGGTGCTGCGCAATGACGAGGTCGGCGTCGAGGAGATCGAGCGACTCGATCCCGGGTGCATCGTGGTCTCGCCCGGGCCCTGCTCGCCTTCCGAGGCCGGGATTTCGCTCGAGGCTATCATGCATTTCGCAGGGCAGAAGCAGATCCTCGGCGTCTGTCTCGGGCACCAGGCCATCGGCCAGGCCTTCGGCGGCAAGGTGGTGCATGCGCAGACGCTGATGCACGGCAAGACTTCACCGATCGAGCATGCCGGCGTTGGCGTATTCAGCGGCCTGCCCAACCCCTTCATCGCCACGCGCTATCACTCGCTGGCGGTGGAGCGCTCGTCGCTGCCGGAGTGCCTCGAGGTCACGGCCTGGACGGCGGATGGCGAAATCATGGGCCTGCGCCATCGCACGCTGGCCGTCGAGGGCGTGCAGTTCCATCCGGAGTCGATCCTGACGGAACATGGCCACGCCATGCTGAAGAACTTTTTGAGGGCCCCCAACAGAATTGCCCTCAGGGGCATCTGATGCAGGGGAGCGCGAGGGGAGTATCCCTGCGCATGGTCAGGAACTCTTAATACAGCCATTCCGGATACCACATCTGCAGCCCGATTGTCTCTAGGGCGGAAATGATGATAAACGTGCACGGCGAATGCTGACCAGGAAAAGGGAGGGCGAATGTCCATCACGACCCAGGGAGCGCTGACGCGCATCATCGAGCACCGCGAGATCTTCCACGACGAGATGCTCGACCTCATGCGCAGGATCATGGGCGGGGAGCTGTCGCCGGTGGTGATCTCGGCCATCATCACCGGCCTGCGCGTGAAGAAGGAGACCATCGGCGAGATCACCGCCGCAGCGCAGGTCATGCGCGAGCTGGCGACGCGCGTGGCCGTTGACAACGACGAACATCTGGTCGACATCGTCGGCACGGGCGGTGACGGCGCGCACACCTTCAACATCTCCAGCGCCTCGGTGTTCGTGTGCGCCGCCGCCGGCGCGCGCGTGGCCAAGCACGGCGGGCGCGCGGTGTCCTCGAAGTCCGGCAGCGCCGACGTGATGGAGGCGCTGGGCGTCAACATCAACCTGAAGCCGGAGCAGATCGGCCGCTGCATCGACGAGCTGGGCGCGGGCTTCATGTTCGCCCCCAACCACCATGCGGCGATGAAGCACACCGCCCCGGTGCGCAAGGAACTGGGCGTGCGCACCATCTTCAACCTGCTCGGGCCGCTGACCAACCCGGCCGGCGCGCCCGCCCAGCTGATGGGGGTGTTCCACCAGGACCTGGTGGGCATCCTCGTGCGCGTGCTGCAGCGCCTGGGTTCGCGCCATGCCATGACGGTGTTCGGCCTCGAGGGCCTGGACGAGATTTCGATCTCCGGCGACACCCTGGTGGGCGAACTGCGTGACGGCCGCATCAGCGAGTACACCGTGCATCCGAAGCGCTTCGGCCTGCCGCTGCACGACCCGCAGACGCTGCGCGTGGCCACGGTGGAGCAGTCGCGCGACATGCTGCTGGCGGCGCTGGAGAACCGGGCCGGGGCGCCGCGCGACATCGTCGCGCTCAACGCCGGCGCCGCCATCTACGTGTCGGGGCGGGCGGCGAGCTTCGAGGAGGGCGTCGAGCGCGCCTTCGAGGTCATCGCCAGCGGCGCGGCGCGCGAGCGGCTGGCGCAGTTCGCGCAGCTGACGCAGACGCTGGCGGCGGGGAAGTGACCATGGCGCAGGGGCGGGACAAGGTGTTGACCAAGGGGCTGAACGACGTGCCCGACGTGCTCGCGCGCATTCTCTCCGTGAAGCGGGAGGAGGTGGCGCGCGCCAGCCGGCAGCGTGACCTCGCTTCGCTGCGGGCCGAGGCCGAGGCGATGCCGGCCTGCCGCGGCTTCGTCAAGGCGCTGCGCTCGTGCATGGACGCCGGCCGCCCGGCGGTGATCGCCGAGATCAAGCGCGCCAGCCCGAGCAAGGGGCTGCTGCGCGAGCCCTTCGACCCGGCCGCCATCGCGCGCAGCTATGCTGGACACGGCGCCGCCTGTCTGTCGGTGCTCACCGATGTCGAATTCTTCCGCGGGGCGCCGGAGTACCTGGGCCTGGCGCGCGCCGAGTCGGGCCTGCCCGCCCTGCGCAAGGACTTCATGATCGACCTCTATCAGGTCTATGAGGCGCGGGTCTGGGGCGCCGATTGCATCCTGCTGATCGTTTCGGCGCTGGATCGCACCCAACTGCGCGAACTCGAGGCGCTGGCGCTGGCGCTGGGCATGGCGGTGCTGGTGGAAGTGCATGACGGCGCGGAACTTGACGCTGCGCTGGAGCTTGAGACGCCGCTGATTGGTGTGAACAACCGCAACCTGCGTACCTTCGAGACCTCCCTGGACACCACCCTGAATCTGCTGCCCCGCATGCCTGCGGGCCGGCTCCTCATCACCGAAAGCGGCATCGCCACGCGGGCTGATGTGGAAAAGCTGCGCGGCAGGGGTATAAACGGCTTTTTGGTGGGGGAGGCCTTCATGCGTGCCGAAGATCCTGGCAAGGCGCTTCAGGACCTGTTTCTAATTAATTGATTTAATGGAGTTAATTTACCCCACTCCTCCTGTGTTGCACAAACACAACAAAGCGGTCTGAATTCGGTCGCCAAATCGTGATTTTCATTGAGAGATCCGGCCGCCGAACGCAGAATGACGGCAACTCTCGGCAAGAGGGTGTTAGCGGGCGGCAGAGATACGACTGCAGTTGTTTTTGCCGCCTATATCAATTCTTAGAGGAGAAGTACTCGATGAACAAAAAAGTGATGGCAGCAGCTGTTGCCGGCGCGCTGGCCCTTCCGGCCGCCGCGATGGCGCAGGTCACGATCTCCGGCGCCTTCCGCATGGGGCTGTCGCAGCACTCGATCAGCGCCGTCCCGACGCCCCTCCCGGCGGCACGCTCGGGTGGTGCGTCAGGTGTGAAAGCGAACCTCAGCGAGTGGCGCTTCGGCGACAACGTGACGCAGATCATCTTCCAGGCGAGTGAAGACCTGGGCGGTGGCCTGAAGGCGACCGGTCGTTTCGAATGGC
>VGIE01000319.1 GCA_016867955.1 Betaproteobacteria bacterium | reverse complement strand
GGGGCTGCGCGACGGCGAGATCATGGACAGGCTTGGCGCCGCCGGCGAGTCGGCCGAAGGCTGGTTCTTCCCAGACACCTACCTCTTCGCCAGGGGCGAGAGCGACCTTGCCATCCTGGAGCGTGCCCATCGCGCCATGCTGAAGCAGCTAGAATCCGCCTGGATGCAACGCACCGCTGACACCCCATTGCGCAGCCCGTATGAGGCGCTGATCCTGGCCTCCATCGTCGAGAAGGAAACCGGGCGCGCCGAGGATCGCGGGCAGATCGCCGGTGTGTTCGTGAACAGGCTGCGCAGCGGCATGCGCCTGCAGACCGATCCCACGGTGATCTACGGCCTCGGGGAGCGCTTTGACGGCAACCTGCGCAGGCGCGACCTGGTTGCCGATACACCGCACAACACCTATACCCGCGACGGGCTTCCACCCAGCCCCGTCGCGTTGCCGGGGCTGGCATCGCTGCGCGCGGCAGCCAGTCCCGACAAGACGGAGGCACTCTATTTCGTGGCGCGTGGCGACGGTTCAAGCGAGTTTTCCCGCACGCTGGACCAGCATAACCGTGCCGTCGCGCGCTATCAGCGTGGCGGCAATGCCAAGCCGGCGCGGCCATGAGCGGCGCGAACGCATCCCGGGGCAGGTTCATCACCCTCGAGGGCGTGGACGGGGCGGGCAAGAGCACGCATGTCGGCTGGATCGCCGAGCGCATCCGCAGCCGGGGGCAGGAGGTCGTGGTGACGCGCGAACCCGGCGGAACGCCGCTGGGCGAGCAATTGCGCAAACTTGTGCTGGGCGAGGCCATGCACATTGACACCGAGACCCTGCTGATGTTCGCCGCCCGCAGGGAACACCTCGAACAGGTCATCCAGCCAGCGCTGCAGGCCGGGAAATGGGTCATTTCGGATCGCTTCACCGACGCGACCTTTGCCTATCAGGGAGGCGGACGTCAGATGGCGGCCGCCCGCATCGCGATCCTGGAAGACTGGGTACAGGGCGCGTTCCAGCCGGACCTGACTTTTGTCTTCGATGTTCCCACCGACGTGGCGGCGGGCCGGCGCGGCGGCCGGGAACCGGCCTCTCCCGGCGCAGCAAGCGCCAGCGACCGGTTCGAACGGGAAAACCTCGCGTTCTTCGAGCGGGTGCGTGATGGCTACCTGCGGCGAGCGGCGCAGTTTCCCCGGCGAATGAAGGTTATCAACGCCAACCGGGCGCTGGAATCTATTCAGAAAGAACTTGAAGAATATCTTGTAGTATCATGATATTAAAATGGCAAATGGCGGCATGGGAGGTCATATCCGCGCATCGCGGCAAGCTTCCGCATGCCCTGTTGATGATCGGGCGGCCAGGACTCGGCAAGTCCTTGCTGGCCAGCAGCCTCGCCCAGGCGCTGCTCTGCGAGGCGCCCGCGGGGCGCGGGTTGCCCTGCGGCGCCTGCCCGGCTTGTACGTGGTTCCTGCAAGGCAATCATCCGGACTTCCGGCTGCTGCAGCCGGAAAGCATGGCAGCGGAGGCGGCGGAGGACACGCCGGCCAGGAAGGACAAGAAGAAGAGCGAACAGATCAGGATCGAGCAGGTGAGGGCGACAGAAGGCTTTCTCGCGGTCGGAACGCACCGTGGCGGAGCGCGCATCATCCTGATCGATCCCGCCGAGGCGATGAACCCTGCGGCGCAAAGTGCCCTTCTGAAGAACCTTGAGGAGCCGCCGCCCGGAACGCTCTATTTGCTGGTTTCCAGCCGCCCGCAGCGCCTGCTGCAGACGATTCGCAGCCGCTGTATGGTCATTCCGGTGGCAGCACCGGCAGCGGCAGAAGCGTTGCAATGGCTCGAGTCGGAAGGCATCAAGGATGCCGGCGAAGCACTGGCGGCCGCGGCAGGCGCGCCACTGGCGGCGCGTGCCGCAGCCGAAGTCGAACCGGCTCGCCGGGAGTTCCTCAACCGGCTGGCGGATCCGGCAGCGGATCCGCTTGCCCTGGCACAGTCCTGTGACAAGATCGAACCGGCGTTGGTGGTCGGCTGGATGCAGCGCTGGGTCTACGACCTGCTGTCCGCGCAAACGGCCGGCCGCGTGCGCTACAACGTCAGCGCGCAACGCGCGATCGAGAAGATCAGCCGGCCACTGGACGCTGCGGCGCTGACCGGGCTGTTGCTTCGCCTGGGCGCGGCGCGGGCGCTTGCCCAGCATCCGCTTAATCCGCGCCTTTTTTTCGAGGATCTGCTGCTGGACTATCGTGCCGTGGCCTCCGGGAAGGGCGCATAGGCGGATGCTGGTCGATTCCCATTGCCACCTCGATTTCCCCGATTACACGGGGAAAATCGCCGAGATCCTGGCCGAGATGCGGGCCAGCCAGGTAACCCACGCGTTGTGCATCAGCGTGAATCTGGAGGGCTTTGCGAACGTGCTGCGCCTGGCCGAGGAGAACGCCAACCTGTATGCCACCGTGGGCGTACACCCCGACCAGTTGCCGGATGTGCCTGGCGCCGCTGCCAGCGCCGAGACCCTTCTGGCGCTTTCGCGCCATCCCAAGGTCGTCGCCATCGGAGAGACCGGCCTCGACTACCACTGGGTCAAGGGCGACGCGGAATGGCAGCGCGAACGCTTTCGCGTGCATATCCGGGCAGCGCGACTGGCGGGCAAGCCCCTGGTCGTGCATACGCGGGAGGCTGCCGCGGACACGCTGCGCATCATGCGCGAAGAGGGCGCAGAGCAGGTCGGTGGCGTGATGCATTGCTTTACCGAGACGCTGGACACCGCGTTCGCGGCCGTGGACATGAATTTCTTCGTGTCCTTTTCCGGCATCGTGACGTTCAAGAACGCGGCGGACCTGCGCGAGGTGGCCCGGGCATTGCCGATGGACCGCCTGCTGGTCGAGACGGATTCGCCATTTCTCGCGCCGGTGCCGCACCGGGGCAAGACCAATCGGCCCGCCTGGGTTCGCCATGTTGCGGAGGAGGTCGCGAAGATCCGGGGCATGCCCTTTGAAGCCGTGGCTGAAGCGACAACGGCCAATTTCTGCCGCTTGTTCGGGCTGACGCTGACTGGTCAGCCGAGCAGGGCGCGGGAGCAAACATGAGCGCGCTACCGCGCGCAGTCCGACTCGGCGGCATCTGCCTGCTCCTGCTGCTGGCATCGGGCGGCGCGCACGCCCAGACGGTTATCGAGCGGCTGCTGCTGGCCGCGGAGGACAACAATCTTGAGTTCATGCGGGATACCGTCGGCCGCGGCATGCCGGTGGATACCGTCGACACGGCCGGCAACTCACTGCTGATGGTCGCTGTGCGCCATGGGCGGATGGAAATGGCGCAGTTGCTGATTAGCCTGAAGGCCAATATCCAGCACCGCAATGCGGTGGGTGACACGCCGCTGATGTTTGCCGCCATTGGCGGCAACGTGGCCGTTGCCCGCCTGTTGGTCGAGCACGGCGCCAGGGTCAATCACGAGGGCTGGACGCCGCTGCATTACTGCGCGGTCGGCGGCAAGTCCGGGATGTGCCAGTTCCTGCTGGACAAGGACGCTGACATCGATGCGCGCTCGCCCAATGGCACCACCCCCCTGATGCTTGCCGTGCGGGGGGGGC
>VGIE01000318.1 GCA_016867955.1 Betaproteobacteria bacterium | reverse complement strand
GACGGCGTCGGGCTCACGCTGCTGCACGCCGACGCCATCGGCGGATGGCAGAAAAAGGATCGCGCCAAACGCCCCTGGGTGCACGACATCGGCCTGGCCAACGGCACCCCGGTGTGAGCGGCACACTGGCGCACGCGGGACGCCAGCCCGGGCTTCAGCTCCGCAACACAGCCCATTCCCTGAAACGAGGAGACACGGATGACCTATGACGCAATCATCAAGGGCGGCACAATCGTTGATGGATCCGGCGCCAGGCGCTACACCGGCGATGTGGCGATCCAGGACGGCCGCATCGTCGAGATCGGCACCGATGGCAAGATGAGCGGCGGCAGCGCCAGGCGCCATATCAACGCCGAAGGCCTGGTGGTCGCCCCCGGCGTCATCGATGTGCACACCCATTACGACGCGCAACTGTGCTGGGACGGCGTGCTGGAGGCCTCCGCCTCGCATGGCACCACCACGGTGGTGCAGGGCAATTGCGGCATCGGTGTGGCGCCCTGCAAGCCGAAGGACCGCGACATCTCCATGCACGACCTCGTGGTGCTCGAAGGTCTGTCCTACGAGACCATGAAGGCGGGCATCAACTGGGAATTCGAGACCTTCCCGCAGTACCTCGATTTCGTGCGCAGGCGCGGCCTGGGCATCAATGTCGCCGCCTTCGTGCCCCTGGGACCGCTGCGCCGCTGGGAGCTCGGCGACGAGGCCAATCGGCGCGCGGCAACCACGGAGGAAACGGCGCGCATCGCGGCCAACCTGCGCGAGGCCATGCAGGCCGGCGCCTTCGGCTTCAGTTCCACCATGACCAAGCGCCAGACCGGCTTCCAGGGCAAGCCGCTGCCGACGCAACTGGCCGACGCGACCGAGCTGAAGACCTACGCCGGCGTGCTAAAGGAACTGGGCCGCGGCGTGATGCAGGCCAACGTCATCGAAAGCCTGGCAAGGCCCACCGACGAGGAACTGGCCAAGCTCGACCTGCTGATCGACGCCAGCGGCGGCCGCACCGTCACCTTTTCGGGGGCTTTCTACCGCGCCGACGACCCCGAGGCGATCGAGAAGATGCTGCAGAAGTGCGAGGCACTGAGGAAGCGCGGTGCCGTGCCGCAGTCGACCATCATGCCGGTCAATATCGAACTCGACTTCCGCAATGCCATGGCGCTGGCCGATGTCGACGCCTTCAAGGAAACGCTCAACCGGCCGCTGGAGGAACAAAAGCGCATCTACGCCGACCCGGCCTGGCGCGCGCGCGCCAAGGCGGGCCTGCTGGAAGGCCGCAAACTGTTCGGCACCACCTGGATGAACTGCATCGTGCTGCGCTTCAAGAACGAGCAGCTGCGCCCGCTGCTGTTCAAGACCATTACCGAGATCGCCAGGGAACGCGGCGCCGACCCCTTCAACACCATGATCGACCTTGCCCTCGAGGACAACCTCGAAATCAAGCTGCTGGGCGAAATGGTCAACAACGACCACAAGAAGCTCGGCCAGCACATCAAGGACCCGCGCATCCTGGTGGGGCTGCATGACGGCGGCGCGCATGTCGACACCTTCTTCCAGGCCGGCTTCCCCACCTACATGCTGGGTCACTGGGTACGCGACGAAAAGGTCATCGAGCTCGAGCACGCGGTCAAGCGCATGACCTCCGAACCCGCCGACTACCTGGGCTTTGCCGACCGCGGCCGTGTGGCCGTCGGCAAGCGCGCCGACCTGATGATCTTCGACCCCAGCGCCGTCGGTTCGGCGCAACCGGCTGACACCGTGCTGCACGACCTGCCCGCCGGCGGCATGCACCTCTACTCCAAGCCGCACGGCATGGCCTACGTCATGGTCGACGGCCAGGTACTGATGGAGAACGGCCGGCATACCGGCGCCATGCCGGGCCGGATCGTCACCGGCAATTAGTGGGACCGCGCCGGCTGCTCCGCACCCCAGCCGGCGCTGCTTGAACCTTGGTGGGACCGCGCCGGCTGCTCCGCACCCGGCCGGCGCTGCTCGAATATGAGGAGCCCGCATGGCGCTCGCATTACCGATGACCTCGCCCGAACACGCCGCGCAGTACCGCGCTGCGGGGCTGTGGAAGGACCAGACCTTCCATGACCGCTTCGCCGCGACAGCGGCGCGCCTGCCGGACAAGACCGCCATCATCGAGCGGGCCCGGCGCTTCAGCTACGCCGAACTGTCGCGCCTCATCGACAACGTCGCCGGAAACCTGCTCGACCTCGGCCTGCTGCCGGGCGACGTCGTCGCGCTGCAGTCGAAAAACTCCTCGGTGATGCCCATCGTGCACCTGGCCTGCAACCGCATCGGCCTCTTGTACCTGCCGCTGCACGACAGCTGGCGCGAGACCGAGGTGCGCCACCTGCTGCAGCGTTCGCGCGCGCGCGTGGTGATCCTGCCCGTCGAGTACCGCGGCTTCAACCACGCCGCCATGATCGCCGGCATGCGCGGCGAACTGCCGGACATGCGGCGCGTGTTCACTCTCGACGGCGAGGCGCCTCCGGGCATGCTGGACTTCGCCGAACTGCTCAAACCGACCGGGCACGGCGCGTCCGCCCTTGACGCGCGCCGCCCCGACCCCGACGCGCCGGCGCACACCATGCTGTCCGGCGGCACCACCGCGCTCTCCAAGATCAGCCGCTTCACCTCGAACGACCTCATGGTGATGCTGGACAATTTCACCGACGCCATCGAACTGACCGAAAACGACATCGGCGCGGCACTCGCCCCGGCCGGCACCGGCGCGACCGGCTACGTCTATCCGATCCTGGTGCCGCTGCTGCATGGCGCGACCTCGGTGATCCTCGAGCGCTGGGGAGGCAGTGTGCCGGAGGCGGTGCAGCTCATCCTCGACCACCAGTGCACCTTCGCCGTCGGCATCCCGACCCAGCTCACGCTGATGATCCCGGAGCTGGAAAAGCACCAGCCCGCCGAATTCGCGAAGTTCCGCGTGTTCTCCAACTCGGGGGCGCCGCTGCCCTACGACACCGCGCGCCGGATCGAAGCGCTGATGGGCTGCGCCATCCAGTCGCTGTACGGCGCGACCGACGGCGGCACTTCCAACATGACCAGCATCCGCGACCCGCAGGAGAAGCGCCTGCGCACCGTCGGCCGCGTGGTGCGCGGCTGCGAGCTCGAACTGTGGGGTCCGGACGGCAAGCCGGTCGCCGGCGGTAGCGGCAACCGTGGCGGCGAAGCCGGCGAAGTGGTCTGGCGCAGTGCCGACAAGTGCTGGGGCTACCTCGGCGACGACGAGCAGACGGCCCGGGCCTTCACCAAGGACCATTTCTACAAGAGCGGCGACCTCGGCCAGTTCGACGAGGACGGCTACCTGCGCATCACCGGGCGCGTGAAGGACATGATCCTGCGCGGCGGGCGCAACATCTCGCCGCTCGCCATCGAGCAGCAGCTGATCAAGCACCCGGCCGTGCTCGACGTTTCCGTCACCGCCATGCCCGACTCCGTGCTGGGCGAGCGCGCCTGCGCCTTCGTCATGCTACGGCAAGGCGCACGGCTCGGCTTCGAGGAGACCGTGGAATACCTCAAGGCGCAGCACCTCGCCGTCTGGCAGCTGCCGGAACGC
>VGIE01000317.1 GCA_016867955.1 Betaproteobacteria bacterium | reverse complement strand
CCGGGCGGTTCTGGCTCACCTTCCACTTGCCCTCGAGGCGGGTGATTGAGATCTCGATGCCCACCAGCCCGCGCATCAGCAGCCCGGTGTAGCTCGCGGGCGCGTCGGCAACGGCCCACGGGTGCGGGAAGCGCGATTCCTGCGCGCGCGTCAACTGCTCGAGGTGCCTGCGCAGCCATTGCCCGTCATCGATGGCGCGCAGGCGCCCGTGTGCATGCACCGTCACGTAGTTCCAGGTTGGCACCACTTTGCCGGTCGCCTGCTTGCTGGTGTACCAGGAAGGCGTGATGTAGGCCTCGGGGCCATGGAAGACGGCGAGCACGTTGCGGTTGGCCGCGTGCTCGCGCCAGGCCGGGTTGGCGCGGGGCAGGTGTCCCGAGAGCAGGCCATGCTCTCCGTGTTCAGTTGAAAGTTGCAGCGGCACGTGGTTTGCGTCGAGCCCGTCCGGGCCGAGCGTGACCAGGGTCGCAAGCGGGTGCGCACGCATCAACGCGTGCAGGGAGGCGATGTCGGGTTGGGCAAAGTGAGGGGGGATGTACATGGCGGGTTCTTGCGTGCGGGGTCAGGAGGGGCGGGCGCTCCCACTGGCGGTCGATTGCCGGGCCAGGGCGATGCAGCGATCGATCGCGCCGAGGAGCGCCGTGCGGTTGATGGGCTTGTTGACGAAGTCGTCCGCGCCCAGTTGCGTGATGCGGTGAAACGTCTCCATGTCGTCGAAGGCGGTGAGGAAGATCACCGGCACGCCGGCGAGGTCGGCGCGGGCACGCAGGGCGGCGATCAGCCCGAAACCGTCCAGGTTCGGCATGTCGAGGTCGGAGAGGATGAGGTCGGGGCGCACGGCTGCTGCGAGCAGCAGCGCCTCCCTGCCGTCGGCCGCGGTCATGACGGTATGGCCAGCGCTCTCCACGTGCTGCTCGGCCAGCATCCGCACCACCGGGTTGTCCTCCACGACCAGAATATGCGCCACATCGACCTCGTTGAGACGCAGGAAACCGCCCGCGTCCATGCTTTATGCCCCGGATCGGCGGCGCGCGCAAGCCTTGACTACGGGTGTGTGACAACTGTGTCATACGGCGATGCCGGAGATGCGGCCTGACCGCTATCCGCCCGGCCCGTCGGTCATGATGTAGCCCATCAGGTCGCCGACATTGCGCTCCATGTCGTCCATCAGGTCATACAGCAGGTAGCGCAGCGCCAGCATGCCGCAAAGGCGCTCGTTCTGGTCGATCACCACCAGGTGGCGGATGTGATGCCTGCGCATCATCGCGGCCGCCTCGGCCACCGAGGTCTTCAGACCGACCGACAGCGCCGGGCTGGTCATGATTTCGCGCACGCGCGCCGTGGCCGGGTCGAGCCCGGCTGCGACGACGCGCTGCATCACGTCGCGCTCGGTGACCACGCCGAGGACCCGCGCGCCCTCAACGACCGTTGCCGCGCCGACCTTGCGCTCGGTCATCGCACGAGACGCCCGGACGACGGTGTCCTCGGGTGCCACGGTTAAGGGGGGTTTGTTGCCCAGACGGATCATTCCCATGGCGTCTCCTCCCGTGATATCGATGGTTCATGCTATGCCGGCAATTGGTATCGGCAAAGATTTTTTTGCTGGGCGTCTGAAAATCGCTGGCACCTGGAGCGCCTGACAGGTTTGCCCTCAGGCGGCCCGGTTGAGCATGCGCCGCGCCACGTCGATCACCTCGCTGGCGGTGATGCCCACTGGCCCGTCGCCTCTGGCGGCCAGCGCATCGGCCGCCGCGCCATGCGCCCATACCGCCAGTTGCAGCGCCGCCTGCGCCCGCATGCCCTGTGCGAGCAGGCTGGCGGCGATGCCGGCCAGCACGTCGCCCATGCCGGCGCTGGCCATGCCGGGGTTGCCGGTGGCATTGATCCACCAGCGCGGCCGCGGGCCGGTGCCCGCCGGCGCGGCGAGGATGCTGCCATTGCCCTTCAGCACCACGCAGCTGTTGTAGCGGTCGGCCATCGCGCAGGCTGCGGCGATGCGGTCGCGCTGCACATCGGCCGTGCCGACGGCGAGCAGGCGCGCGGCTTCGGCGGGATGCGGCGTGAGCAGCGTGGGCGCGTGACGCCTGGTTGCGTGCTCTGCCAGCGCGATGCTTCCCGCCATGAGGTTGAGCGCGTCGGCATCGAGCACCAGCGGGCACTCCGTGGCCAGGGCGGCACGCAGCGCGCTGAAGGCTGCGCCGGACTGGCCCATGCCGGGGCCGGCGACGATGACGCCGGCAGTGGCCATCGCATCGGCAGGGCGGCGCAGCATCAGTTCGGGCTGTAGCGGATCGAATGCCGGGGCCGCGGCGCCCGGGTGTTCCGCAGCGGCGAGCAGGCCGAGGTAGACCTTGCCGGCGCCGGTCTTGATGGCGGCACGACCCGCGAGGAAGGCGGCGCCCACCATGCCTTCGGCACCGCCGATCACCGCGACTGCACCGGCATTGCCCTTGTGGAAGCTGCGCGGTCGTGGTGGCAGAAGGTCGCGCACCGAGGTGTCAAGCAGCGCCCCCGGCGGCGCGAGCAGGTTCGCTGGCGCCAGGCCGAGTGTGTCGCAATGCAGCCGACCGCAATGGTCGGGGCCCCCCAGCGTCAGCAGGCCGGGCTTGAGCGCGATGAAACTGATGGTCGCAGTGGCGCGCACCGCGCAACCCATCACGGCGCCGGTATCGCCGTTGATGCCGCTCGGGACGTCGAGGGCGAGCACCGGCACGCCCTGTTCGGCGATGGCATTCATGGCGGCCACCAGCCCGGCATGGCGGCCTTCGAGCACGCGGGTGAGGCCAATGCCGAAAAGGCCATCGATGACGAGATCCCAGCGCTGCGAACGGGGAACATCGGCTGCCACGCCGCCGCCGGCAGCTTGCCATTTGGCGAGCGCCCGCCTCGCATCCGCGGGCTGGCTTTCGGCCGCCTTGTCCGGGTCCCCTGCGAAGACCACTGCGACACGGAAATACGCCGCCTTCAGGTGCACCGCGACTTCGAAGGCGTCGCCGCCGTTGTTGCCCGGACCGGCAACGACCAGCACGCTGCGGCCGGGCCGCTGCGGGTCGGCCTCGAGCATGCGGCGCGCGTGTGCAGCGGCCACTTCTCCGGCACGCGACATCAGCGACCCGTATTCGACGGGTGCCGCCTGTTCGATTGCGCGGATGCCGGCGGCGGTATAGATCGGTGCGAGGCGGTTCATGGTCCGATGGTAACGCTTTGCGCGGCGCACGGCGGTGTGGACTCGCACTGGCTGAAAGATGGAACGCCCCTGCTGCTGCGCAGGCGCGCGGGGGCTGTTCAGGCAGAGAGCATCCCGGAAACATGCTCGGCAATCGCCAATGCTGCAGTCAGCCCAGGCGATTCGATGCCGAACAGGTTCACCAGGCCCGGCACGCCGTGATCAGCCGGCCCGGCAATCATGAAATCGCGCGCCGGCCCGCCCGGCGACTGGATCTTCGGCCGGATGCCGGCGAAGGCCGGCTGCAGGGCGCCTTCGGGCAGCGCCGGCCAGTAGCGCCGGATGGCGGCATAGAAGCTGTTGCTGCGCGCCGGGTCGACGCGGTAGTCGTCGGCCGTGCCGATGCCGTCAAT
>VGIE01000316.1 GCA_016867955.1 Betaproteobacteria bacterium | reverse complement strand
CTCGTTTCAGTCGCCGGCAAGGATAAGGCCGACGTGATGACGGCCCTCAAGTGCTGGATCTCCGAGGCCGCCTCCGCGAAGTGGGGCGAGGTGTCCGGCAACTTCATGGGCAACGTCAAGGCGACCGCGCCGAGCGCCATCGTCTCCGAGGTCAGCGACATAATCGCCAACGAGAAGTCCGTGCTCTATCCGCGCTGGTGGGAGGCGGTGCCCGCGGAACTCCAGGGCGAGTCCGTGGCCGAGTTGAACTCGTTCATGCTTGACCCGACACCGGAGACGGCCGCAAAAGTCATGGCCAACATCGAGGCCTTGCACAAACAGTACTGGGCCAGCCACAAGAACTAAGAACCGGCAATGCGGGGCGGCCGCGGCCGCCCCGTTCCGGCGAGGCCAACGGGCTCATGTCGATGAACGATAGCGATGGCGAAATCATCGAGAGGATCGGAATCGCGACCCTCCGCCAAAACGAGCGCTCGACGCGCCGGCACAACCTCCGGGTCGCGCTCCTCTTCATGGCGCCCGCAGCGATGCTGACCAGCGTCGTCCTGCTCCTGCCGATCCTCTTCAACATCTACCTCTCCTTCACGCGCTGGCAGAAGTTCAAGGGCCTCGACGAGTGGGCGGGGCTCGGCAACTACGCCCAACTTCTCAGTCATCCGCAGTTCGCCACGGTGATCCAGAACACCGTCGTCTGGGTGACCGCGTCGCTGTTGGTTCCTCTGGCGATTGGCCTCGCTCTCGCTCTCGCGCTCCGGCAGATCCCGTTCGAAGGTCTCTTCAAGAACATCATCTTTCTGCCACGCGTCCTGGCGCCGACCTCGATCGCCGTCATCTGGTACTATTTTTATGCGCCCGAAGGGGTTCTGAATTCCGCCCTGGGCTTCATCGCACAGCGGCCGGTCGACATCGGCTGGCTCTACCAGGACAACACCGTCATGCCAGCTATCATCGCCACCTATGCCTGGCAGAACGTCGGACTGGTGATGGTGCTCCTTCTGCTCGGCCTCGCGGCAATTCCGACCGACCCGATCGAGGCGGCGCGGATGGATGGCGCGACCTCGGGACAGGTCTTCCGCCACATCGTCCTGCCGCTGCTCACGCCGACGCTCCTCGTCGTGTCGATGCTCTCGATTCTCGCCGGCTTTGGCGCCTTCGACCTCCTGTGGGTGATGGGCATAAGCTATCCCGGCCAGCGCACGCTATCGCTGTCGGTCAACATGTATTTCGAAGGATTCGGCAAAGGGTCCTGGGCCTATTCGGCGGCGATCGCCGTATTCCTCGGCGGCATCACGATCGTGGTTACCTGGCTGCAAGCTTATCTGCAGGCCCGGGCCGAGCAGTTGAAGAAATAGCATGACGGTCGTTGAGGAGAAACTGGACTTTGTTTTGCCGGCCGGATTCAAGATGCCGGAGCCAAAGCTCAGCGCCGGGAAGAAGGCTATCGTCTTCTTCGGCACGGTCTGCGCCGTGCTGTGGCTGGTACCGTTCTATTATCTCGCAGTCTCGATCTTCAAGACGACCAAGGAATACTTCAACACCGAACCGCTCTCCCTGCCGGCCGGCTTCGCACCGTTCCTCGACAATGCCAGGCAGGCTTGGGTGTCGGCCAATATGGGCGATGCCTTCTTCAACAGCGCACTCTATGGGGTGGTCGGCGCCGGGCTTGCCGTGTTCCTCGCCTCGATGGCCGCCTATGCGTTGTCACGGCTGAATTTCGGCGGCAAGAACTTCTGGTTCATGCTGATCTTCCTCGGGACGATCTTCCCGTTTCAGATGTACCTGATCCCGCTATTCTTCGGCTATCAGCAGATCGGCATCCTCAATACGCGCTGGGGGATGCTGCTGCTCTACACCGCGATCTGCATCCCGTTCCCGACGCTGGTGATGAAGAGCCACATGAGCCAAATCTCGTTGGAGATGGACGAGGCGGCACGGATGGACGGGGCGCGCGAGTTCCGCATCTTCTGGGCAATCGTGCTGCCGAATTGCCTCGGCTCGATGGTGGCGTTGTTCCTTCTCCAGTTCACCTGGATATGGAACGACCTCCTGTTCTCCATGGTGCTCGGCAACCGGTCGGAGATTCGTTCGATCATGAATGCGCTGCAGGTCTTCCAAGGCAACTACGCCTCGACCGGGCCCAATGTGGCGCTCACGGCAAGCCTCCTCGCCAGCGCGCCGCCGCTTCTCCTCTTCCTATTCCTGCGCAAGCATTTCATGGAAGGCCTACGCATCTAAGCAGATAAATATCATTACAAAAGTAGAATTCACGAGAACAGATGTGATGCAACGCCCACTTATTGACTGCCGATGACCATGTTTATCCTAACTATCTTAGTAGACGGACTATGGTGTTGAGCGAAATCGTATAGTGTGAAATAGTCAGTACGTTGAAAGTATTTATATCGTAAAATTATCTCTTGGTCAACACTGCAAGGTTCCCGCTGCTTACTTCGGCGTTGATAGCTTGAATCTTATGCTTAACGAATATTAACGAAGCGCAAACAGTGGAGGACAAGATGAAAGTGCAAACGCTGTACCTTGTGAACCACACCCACACGGACTTTGGATACACCGACTATCCCATCTCGCTGTACCGGCTGCACCGGCGTATCATTGACCGGGCGATCGAGGTCTGCGAGGCGAATGCCACTCTGCCCGATCCAGCCCGGTTCCGTTGGACCTGCGAGGTGGCCGAAATAACGCTCGACTGGTTCCGGCATGCGTCATCCACCAGCATCGACCGGTTCCTGCGCCTTCACGAACTTGGGCTGATGGGCGTCGCCGGCATGCCGGTTCACTGGACGCCGCTTGTATCTCCTGCGCTGGCGGAACGGTCGCTTGACCGTGTGCGGGCGCTGCGGACCGATTTGGGCCTGACCATCCGGACCGCGTGGCAATGCGACGTGAACGGCCTTGGCTGGTTCTGGACCGACCTCCTGCTCGATGCCGGGATCGACAGGCTGGTCATGGCACCGAACCCCCATCGTGGGATCCCGGACCGAGTCTCGCCGCGGCTCTTCGCCTGGCAGACGCCGACCGGGCGCAGCCTGCCGACTCTGCACGGCTGGCATTACACCTACGGGGCCCACAGCATGCGATTATCGGAAACCAGCACCGCCGAGGCGCAGGCCAGCGTGGACCGCGTGATGGCCCGTCCCGGCGGCACCGCCGCCTGGCCCCATGACGCGATGATCGTGCAGGTGACGAACAAGGCCTCACCCGACAACGGTTTTCCGACCGACAGCCTGAGCGATTTCGTCACCCGCTGGAACGCCGAAGGCCGCATTCCCCGGCTCGAGATCCGGACGCTTGACCAGGCGATGGATGCGCTTTTGGCCAAGGCGGGCCCGCTACCGCCACTGTCGGGCGACTGGCCGGACTACTGGGCTGATGGCCTCGTCTCCACCGCGTTCGAAACCGCTGTGGCCCGCGCCGGGGAACGGATTGTGCCGGTTACCGACCTGCTGACCTCAGCTGCCGCCCGTCCGGAAGACGCCCCGGCGCAGACCGACGCGGTCTATAGCATCTCGATGTACGACGAACACACATGGGGCGCCTATTCCGCCGTCACCATGCCCGACGC
>VGIE01000315.1 GCA_016867955.1 Betaproteobacteria bacterium | reverse complement strand
TTTGCCGTCGTCCGCGGCGGCCGCCGGTGCCGCGGCGACCTTGTCCTGCTGGAGTTCGCCGATGGTCACGCTGATGTCGCGGGCCGCGCCCTTGCTCCAGACCTTGAACGAGGCACGCGATCCGGGCGGCATTTCGCTGACGATGCGTGGCAGCTCGTTCGACTGCTCGACGTCCTTGCCGTTGACTGCGAGCAGCACGTCGCCCGGCTTGATGCCGGCCTTGTCGGCGGGTCCGCCCGGCTCGACGTTGGCCACCAGCGCGCCCTGCGGCTTCGCGAGACCGAAGGATTCGGCGAGGTCCCTGCTCACCGGCTGGATGACCACGCCGATACGCCCGTGGCTGGCCTTGCCGAATTTCTGCAGCTGGTCCTTGATCTTCATGGCAACGTCGATGGGGATCGAGAACGACAGGCCCATGTAGCCCCCGGACTGGCTGTAGATCTGCGAGTTGATACCCACCACTTCGCCGTTCAGGTTGAACAGCGGGCCACCGGAGTTGCCCGGGTTGATGGCGACGTCGGTCTGGATGAAGGGCACGTAGTTCTCCGAGGGCAGCGAGCGGGCCTTTGCGCTGACGATGCCGGCGGTGACGGTGTTCTCGAGGCCGAACGGCGAGCCGATGGCGGCCACCCATTCGCCTGCGCGCAGCTGCGACGGGTCGCCGATGCGCACGGCAGGCAGGCCGCTGGCATCGACCTTGAGCAGGGCGACATCGGTGCGCTTGTCCAGACCGACCACACGCGCCTTGAACTCGCGCTTGTCGGTCAGCTTGACGGTGACTTCGGTGGCCTCGGCGACGACGTGCGCGTTGGTGAGGATATAGCCGTCGGCGCTGACGACGAAGCCGGAACCGATGCCCGAGGACCGGCGCTCCTGCGGTTGCTGCGGCTGCTGGAAGCGGCGGAAAAACTCGTAGAACGGGTCGCCGGGCTGGACCGGGAACCCTTGTGCGGACGTCCGAGTCTTCTGCACTGTGCTGATGTTGACCACGGCCGCACCATGCTGCTCGACCAGCGTCGCGAAATCCGGCAGAGTGCGTTGCGCTGTCGCCGGACCGGTCGCGGGCGAGGCCCTGGTTTCCATGGCGGCGATAGTGCTGCCGATCGGGTTGCTGCCCGGGTTCATCGTCAGCACCGCGCTGGTGACGCTCGACACGATGACGGCCAGGGACAGCACTGCAACGTTGCTGCGGGTTGCCGATGTCCTGCTGCTGCTCATGGGTGTCCTCCTGTTGGGGGTGTGTTGGTCATGGCGGGCAGTATGACCGGGCCCGAAGGCCAAAGTTCTCCCGCTTCACAGACCTTACACTCTGTTACGGTGCCGTTACCGGTGCAGCGCCCGACGCCGATGGCGGCTGCGCGCTGGCGTGGACCGGCGCAGGCAGTAGCGCGCCCGCAGTCGGCGGGGCGGGCGGTGTCGGTTCGACCGGCAATCGAGCGGACCGCATGATCATATTCATCATCTGGAGGTAGTATGGAAGGATGGTCGGTTTGAAACTGATAATAATGAAGGGTACGCGGCGGTCGCTGCAACGGGGAGCGGCGTTGGCCGGAACATGAGCCCGGGTGCACCGTCCATGGCGGCGGCGCCGCTGGTATTCACGCTATGGCTGCCGTTCGCCTGCGCCTATTTCGTATCGTTCTGGCTGCGCAACGTCAACGCCATTCTCGCGCCGGCGCTGACCGAGGAGTTCTCGCTCAGCGGTGCCGAACTGGGCCTGCTGACCAGCGCCTATTCGCTGACCTTCGCCCTGGCGCAGCTACCGGGGGGCATGCTGCTCGATCGTTTCGGCGCGCGGCGGGTCAATGCCCTGCTGTTGCTTGCGGGCGTGGCCGGGCTGGTGGTGATGGCCAGCGCCCCGGGGTTCGCCGGCGTCACCCTCGGCCGCGCGCTGGGCGGGCTGGGCGTGGCGATGTGCCTGATGGCATCGATCAAGGCGTTCTCGCAATGGCTGCCCGCGCAGCATCTGCCGCTGGCGCTCAGCCTGTTGCTGATGACGGGCGGACTGGGCGGGCTGGTCGCCACGGCACCGGTGGGCTGGGCACTGCAGTTCATCAGCTGGCGGACGCTGTTCGGCATTGCAGCCGCGGTGCTGTTGGCGGTGGCCGCCTTCCTGTTCTTCGCCGTGCCGGACCGGCGCGTCGAAGGCCGTCCGGAGACCCTCGCCGTACTGCTCGCGGGATTCCGCACCGTGTTCACGCATTGGCCGTTCTGGCGCCTGAACCTGCCGGTGATGCTGCTGGCGGGCACCTACCAGGCCTTCCTCAGCGTCTGGATCGGTCCCTGGATGCAGGATGTCGGCGGCTATTCACGAGTCGACGCGGTGGCCATGGTGGCGTGGGTGGCGCTGGCCACCACGGTGGGCTTCGCGCTCTACGGCTTCATCGTCAATGCGCTGCTCGGGCGCGGCTGGGAGCCGCTGCGTCTGTTCAAGTGGCAGATGGGCCTGAGCATCGCGGTGTTCGCGCTGGTGACATTCGGCGGTGCGCTGGCCGTGGCGGCCTGGCTGGCCTACTTCCTGGTCGGTACCGGCGCGGCGGTGTTCGCGACGCTGGTGACGCGCATGTTCCCGCAGCATCTCAACGGGCGCGCCAACACCACGGCCAACATGATATCGTTCATCGCCACCTTCGCGCTGCAATGGGGCATTGGCGCGGCGCTGGATCTGTACCCATCACCCGCCGGCGGGCATGCCGCGCCGGGCTATGCGCGCGTCTGCCAGGTGCTGCTGTCGGTGCATCTGCTGCTGTATCTGGTGCTGGTGCTGCCGCTGCGGCGATTGCGGGCGGTGACAGAGGCGCGGCCCGGCGGGTAAGGGTGCCTAACACAATTGAGCGGATACTCCCCTCAAACTCCCCTACTTCAGAGCGCCTAACGGAAATTCTGTCAGGCGCTCTAAGGAAACCCTGAATTACCGAAGACCGCAGAAGTCTTCCGAAGTCTTGAACGGGTAATTCCTTGATTCGCCTTTCCCTCGCTCGTCCAGCTGCGCTGCCTCGCGACACAACGCATGCTTCTTCAGAGCTTCCCTAATGCTTACTGCTTGGCTTCGGCCTTGGCGGCTTCCTCGCGTGCGATCTGCTCGGCGCGCGCCTTCTTGAAGATGTCCGCGGTTTCCTGTGAGCCGATGCGCAGCGCCAGTTCGATGGCGGTGTCGCCCTCGGCGCTCATGATGCGCACGTCGGTGCCGTTGCGGGTCAGCAGCTCCACCATCTTGGCGTCGCCCTTGGCCCGGCATACATCAGCGGCGTGTAGCCGTTCTCGGCGCGCAGGTTGGGATCGAAATTCATCGACAGCACCTTCTGCGCATAGACGAGGTTGCCCTTCTCGATGGCGTAGAACAGGGCCTTGATGCCCTCGGCGCTCTGTTCCTTGGGTTTTTCTTCAAGACCGGTGGGCAGCAGGTCGACGACGTAGTTGATGAGCGAGATGCCGACCATGAGGGCCATGGCGATGATCAGCGGCAGGGTCGAGATGCCCAGCGTTTCCGACGCGCCCGCGGGCATGTTGGCGCCCACCGCGAGCAGCATCACCAGCATGAAGAACTGGAACTTCAGGTACAGGAACAGCGCGATGAACACGGTCAGCGCGAGCAGGGCGAGCAGCAGGTTGC
>VGIE01000314.1 GCA_016867955.1 Betaproteobacteria bacterium | reverse complement strand
GGTCGACGTCAGTCCACCCGGTAAAGCGGTTTTCCTTGTTCCACACGGACTCACCGTGTCTGAGAAGCACGATTCGAAGCATGATGAGGGTGGCTTTTTTGCGGTGCGCTAGGGGTGGCCCGTATAATAGCCGATCAGGTCAACGACCCGGGCCCGCCGGCAGGTGCGGCGGGCGCGGTTTGCCACTGGGGAACCCCGGACGTGAATACTTCTGCGCAAGACATCTTTTCGCTGATCGGCCGTTCTGGTCAGATCGAGATGGCTGCGCATGCCATGAAGGCGATTGCGCATCCCCTGCGCCTCAAGATCCTCTGCGTCCTGGGCAACCAGGAAGCCAACGTGCAGGACATCGTCGAGGCCGTCGGCACTTCGCAGAGCAACATCTCGCAGCACCTGGCGGTCCTGCGCGAAAAGGACATCGTCGGCTGGCGCAAGGAGGGCAACCGGGTGTTCTACCGGGTGGCCGACGGACGGACCCTGAACCTCATCGGCATGATGCGCGAGGTGTTCTGCGGCGATCTCGCGGACGGAGACGCTGCGCAGGGTAATGCCGCAGGCGGCAAGCCGGCGGACGCGAGATCCGCCGGCGGCAAGGCCGGCCAGGCCTGAGCCGGGCGGCCTGAAGCGAAAGCCCGAATATGGACATCGCGCACATCTGGAAATTCGTCCTCGACAACATCTATGTTGTTGCCGTGGCCTTCATCAGCGGCGGCATGCTGCTCTGGCCGATGGTCAGCCGCAGTGGCGGCGGGCCCTCGGTCGACACCCTGCGTGCAACGCTGCTCATGAACCAGCAGGATGCAACGCTCGTCGATGTACGCGAAGCAGACGAATTTGCCGCCGGCCACATCATCAACGCCCGCCACATTCCGCTGTCGCAGGTCGAGTCGCGCGCAGGCGAGGTCAAGAAGAACAAGTCCAGGCCCGTGATCGTGTATTGCGCGACCGGCACGCGGTCCGGCGCGGCCGTGACGGCGCTGAAGAAAAGCGGCTACGAACAGGTATTCAACCTCGCTGGCGGTATAGCGGCCTGGAAGCAGGCCGGGCTGCCCACGGAAAAATAGGCATGCCCAAGGTCGTCATGTACTCCACGGCGGTCTGCCCCTACTGCGTTCGGGCGGAAAAGCTGCTGCTCGCCAGGGGCGTTGCCGAGATCGAGAAGGTGCGCGTCGACCTCGACCCGGTGAAGCGCCAGGAAATGATGGACAAGACCGGCCGCCGCACCGTGCCGCAGATCTGGATCGGCGACACCCATGTGGGCGGCTGCGACGAACTGTACGCACTGGAGCGGACCGGCAGGCTGGCCCCGCTGCTGAGCGCGCCCTGAATTGCGGCGGGTTCGCGCCCGACCGGTTTCCCCGCCGCCCGGCGGCCTGCGGTACGGCGGCGCCGGCGTGGCGCCTTCCGAACCTGCCTCACCCATGCACGTCATTTTCCGACTGGAGCAGCCATGGCCGAAGCGCAACAACCTGTGTTCAGCATCGAGAAGGTCTATGTCAAGGACCTGTCGCTGGAAGTTCCCAATGCTCCACAGGTGTTCCTGCGGTCCGAGGCGCCGCAGCTCGAAGTGCAGCTGGCCAGCGCGTCGCAGCACGTCGACGGTGCACTGTTCGAGACCACGGTATCGGTGACGGTTACCGCGAAGGTGGGCGACAAGACCATGTTTCTGGTTGAGGCAGTGCAGGCCGGCCTCTTTCAGATCGCGGGCATTCCCGAGGGTGAACTGCCGGCCGTGCTCGGCATCGTCTGCCCGAACGTGCTGTTCCCGTACGCCCGGGAAGCCATTTCCGATACCGTCAACCGCGCGGGCTTTCCGCCGGTGCTGCTCGCGCCGGTGAATTTCGAGGCGATCTACCAGCAGCAGGTTGCCAATGCGCAGCAGGCCAGTGGCGGGGCTGGCCAGGCCGGCGGCCCGCGCATCGAGATTGCACACTAGGTGATGCGGGCGGCGTACGACGGCAGCCCGGATAAAGGGGCGGGAATGATGCGCGAGCGCAAGCGGATTGTGGCGGCGGGATTGCAGCGTGTCGGTGGCGTCCCCGGTGCCGCGCCATGCGCGGGCGCATGGCGCGGCTTGCCAGTGCGAGCCGCGACCGGGCTGCTGCTCGCCGGCTTGGTGGTGTGCCTGTTCGGACCGGTCGGCGCGCACGCTGCCGACCTGCGCTCGGTATCCGAGCGCGCGACTATCCTCTACGACGCGCCGTCGTTGCGCGCGAAGAAGCTGCATGTCGTGGGCCAGTACTATCCGGTCGAGGTCGTCGTCAATATCGACAACTGGGTCAAGGTGCGGGATGTCAGCGGCGAACTGTCCTGGATGGAAAAAAAGGCGCTGTCAGACAAGCGCACCGTCATCGTCACCGTCGCGCTGGCCGATGTGCGCCAGGCGCCCGACGAGAAATCGGCGCTGGTTTTTCAGGCGCGCGAGGGCGTGATCCTTGAACTGGCCGAAATCGGCGCGGGCGGGTGGGTGAAGGTCCAGCATCGCGACGGGCAGAGCGGTTACATCCCTGGCAGACAGGTCTGGGGCCTGTAGGCGGAGGGACGGCGTGAATATTGCCATTGTGGGTGCCGGTGCCTGGGGCACGGCGCTGGCGGTGACGTTGTCCCGCAACCATCGCGTTGCCCTGTGGGCGCGCAACCCGGTGCTCGCGCGACAGCTTGCGGGCGAGCGCCTCAATGGCCGCTACCTGCCCGAAATCGAGTTGCCATCGACGGTCTTTCCCACCGACAGCCTCGCCGAGGCGCTGTCGGGCGCCGAACTGCTGCTGATTGCCACGCCCACCGCCGGGCTGCGCGAGATGTTCCGGAGCGTGAAGGACCATGCCGCGCCTGTTATATGGGCCTGCAAGGGCTTCGAGGCGGACACGGCGACGCTGCCGCACCGTATGGCGATTGCCGAACTCGGCGCTGCACGGCCATGCGGCGTGCTCTCGGGGCCGAGTTTCGCGCTGGAAGTGGCGCGCGGCCAGCCCACCGCGCTGACGATGGCCGCCTCGGATGCGGCGTTTGCGCGCGAGACCGCGCGCGCCCTGCATCATTCGCTGCTGCGCATCTACTACAGCACCGATGTCATCGGGGTTGAAACCGGCGGTGCGGTGAAGAACGTGATGGCCATTGCCACCGGCATCTGTGACGGGCTGAAACTCGGCCTCAACGCGCGTGCCGCGCTGATCACGCGCGGGCTGGCGGAAATTACCCGCCTCGGCCTGCAGCTGGGCGGCAGCGTCGAGACTTTCATGGGGCTCGCCGGCGCGGGAGACCTCATCCTGACCTGCACCGGCGACCTGTCGCGCAACCGTCGCGTCGGCCTGCAGCTGGCCGGTGGCAGGACGCTGGCACAGATCCTCGCCGATCTTCGCCATGTAGCTGAGGGCGTGCATTCGGCGCGCGCCGTGCAGCGACTGGCGCGCGAATCGGGCGTGGACATGCCCATCACGGACGGCGTGTGCTCGGTGCTGTTCGGCGGAGTGGGTGCGCGCGACGCCGTGCAGCAGCTGCTTGCGCGGGATCCGAAGAGCGAATCCTGAACACCTGCGCCGGGATGGTTGCCGGGTCACTATTTACTGACAAAATAAAAATATATTCTCGCCAATTATACCTGTAGAACAGGAATA
>VGIE01000313.1 GCA_016867955.1 Betaproteobacteria bacterium | reverse complement strand
GTGCGCGGCGGCATGGACCCAGTGGCGGCGCACGACCGCGTGCGCTACGACATGATGACGGCAGCGGGGTACAAGCCCTGAACGGAGGGTACAGGCCATGAACTACACGCAGGCGATGCAGGGGCTTTCGGTCTGCGACCTGTCTGACGCCTGTGACGCACTCGGCATCGTCCCCGCAACCAGCGGCGCGATCAAGGCCGTGTACCTGGGCTGCGCGCCGGTGTGCGGCCCGGTCGCAACCTGCGCCATGTCGCCCGCCGGTAGTATCGAGATCGTCATCGGTACCATCGAGCTGATGGCAGGCGCCGCGCCCGGATCGATCCTGCTCATCGACGCCCACGACCATCTGGAGCAGAACACCATCGGCTCGCTGGTCAGCGTGGTGGCGGTGCAGCGGCGCCTGGGCGGGGCCATCATCGACGGCAGCGTGCGCGACGTGCATGGCTGCCGCGAGCTCGGCTTCCCGGTCTATGCGCGCGGCACGGTGGTGCATTCGGTGCGCGGCCGCATGGCGATCGACAGCATCAATGCGCAGGTCACGCTCGGCGGCAAGGCGGTCGCCTCCGGCGACATTGGCGCCGCGGACGAGAACGGCGCCATCGTGTTTCCCGCTTCGCGGGCGAAGGAGATCTTCGAGCTGGCTTCGCGCGCGGTGGCGCTGGAGAAAAAGCTGTTCATGGGCATCCAGCAGGGCGGGGACGCTATCGCTCTGCACAAGGCCATGCGCTACGACGCCTCCATGAAAGACCAGCTGATGGACCGCAAGAAGCGCGACTGAGCTCGATCCGGCGCCGCCGCCTGCAGCCGATGAAGCTGTTCTATCACCCAAGTTCGCCGTACGTCCGCAAGGTGCTGGTCACGGCGATCGAGGCCGGCCTGGATGCGCGCATCGAGCGCGTCGCATTGACCCTCTCGCCGGTGCAGCCCCACCGCCAGCTCGCCCGGTACAACCCGCTGATGAAGGTGCCGACGCTTCTCACCGAGGCTGGTGTGCCGTTGTTCGACTCGCGCGTGATCTGCGAATACCTTGACTCGCTGCACCAGGGGCCGAAGCTCCTCCCGCCCGAGCGCGAGCAGCGATGGCGCGTGCTACGCCTGCAGGCGCTTGCCGACGGCCTGCTGGATGCGGCGGTGCTGTGCCGCTACGAAGCCACGGTGCGACCCGCCGAGAAGCAGTGGGCCGAGTGGGTGGCAGGGCAGCGCGTTAAGGCGATGCAGGCGCTCGATGCGGCCGAGGCGGAGATGGATCTGCTTGCAGGACCCCTGCATCTTGGGCAGATCGCGCTCGCCTGCGCGCTCGGCTGGCTGGAGTTTCGCGCGCCGATCGGCGACATACGCGGTACGCGCCCGGCGCTCCTTGCCTGGTACGACGCGTTCGCGGCCAGGCCTTCGATGGCGGCGACGGCGCCCACGGCGCCCGTGAACCAGGCCGATTCCCCCCCGGGAACCGGTACCATCCGTGCATGAGAAACCAGCCCGTCAACCGGAGACCACCACCTTGAGTATCGCCCTCATGTTCGCCGCATCCCTTGCCCTGGCGCTAGGCGCGATTCAGGCGCAGGCCCAGACCTATCCCGCCAGGCCGGTGCGCATCGTCGTGCCGGTGGCCACCGGCGGCATTGCGGACTATTACTCGCGCGTCATCGCCAAGCATGTGTCGGACGGCTGGGGCCAGCCGGTGGTAGCGGAAAATCGCCCCGGCGGCGGCGGTAACATCGGCGCCGATATCGTCGCCAAGTCCGCCCCCGACGGCTACAACCTGGTGATGGGGTTCCTCGGTTCGCACGCGGTGAACCAATTCCTGTTCGCGAAAATGCCCTACGACACGCAGACGGACTTCGCGCCGGTTGCCATGGTGATCGAGGCCGAGGGCCTGCTCGCGGTGCACCCCACGGTGCAGGTGCAGACGGTGGCCGACCTGCTCGCCATGGCGCGCGCGCATCCGGGCAAGCTCTCCTACGCCTCGGGCGGCGTCGGCACCGCGAGCCATCTCGCGGGCGAGCTGTTCAAGTCGATGACGAGGACCGACATGGTGCATATCCCGTACAAGGGCAACGCGCCGGCCATCGCCGACCTGCTTGGCGGCCAGACCCACCTCACCTTCGCAACCCTGCCCACCATCATCCCGCACGTGCGCGCCGGCAAGCTACGCGGTATCGCGGTCATCGGCAGCACGCGCTCAGCTGCCGCGCCCAGCCTGCCGACCGTCGCCGAAGCCGGCGTGCCGGGCTTCTCGGTCAACAACTGGATCGGGCTGTTCGCCCGCGCCGGCACCCCGCCCGAGATTGTGCGGCGCTGGAACGCCGAAGTGAATCGCATCATGCAACTGCCAGAAGTGACGCGCCGCATGGAGGTCGAGGGCGAGCGCTACACGCCCAACACGCCGGAGCAGTTTGCCCAGTTCGTCCGTGCCGAGACGGCGAAATGGGAAAAAGTGGTGAAGGACGCGGGGCTAAAGGCAGAGTAGCCGCGGCCGGTGTTGCCGAGCGTGGAGTTGATCCACCGCACGCTCTACGACAGCCCGCTGGTGAGCGTGGGTCATTTCCGTGCGCGTCCCGTTTCCTCCGCGTGGGGTCCGGTCGATCGCGTGAATGTCGTCACTGGGGATCGCGCAGGGCACTTTGCGGCAAATACTGTGCTCCTTTGGTACATTCAGGCAAGTTTCACGGCTTTCGGCCTGGCCAGTATTTGACGACGGAGGCGACCTCCTCAGGCGCGAGCGCGTGCGTCGGCCGGCAGCACCCGGAACTGCCGCCGCGCTCCGATGCGCAGTGCGCGGAAGTGACGATCATCGAGGGCGAGTACGTCACGCGCACGATGGCGCTCGGCGAGCACGACGATCGACGCGTCGGCGAGGCCGATGCTGAGATCCGTGTAGCGCTCGATGACCGCCCGCGTCGAACGGCTCCAGGCAGTAGGAGCCGCGGGCAACTTCCTCGAGCAGGCTCGCCTGTGCCTGTGCCTCTACGTTGCGGGACACCAGGTAGTCGATCTCCGCTAGCACGAATGGCGACAGCAGCGGCCCCGTGCTGTTGCGCGGCTTTGCCGCGCAGGCGGCGTGCTGGGGCTGGCTCTAATCAATCGCCGCGAACAGCCCGTTAGTGTCGAGAAGGATCAATCCCGGCCGTAACCGGCGAGTGCCCCGTCAACCTGCGCAGCGAGACGGGGCTTGTCGCTCGCGAAAAGCGGCAGGCACGGTCGCGGCGCGACGCCAGCGTCCCAAGCCCAAAGTAAACTACGCGCCATGAACCAGTCTGCCCTGCGGCAAGCGTGGCACCCGGTGTGCTATGGCGCTGAGCTGACGGATGCGCCCAGAGGCGTGCGCCTGCTCGGCGAGCCGGTCGTCCTCTGGCGCGATGCCGCTGGCGCACCGCGCGCGATGCGCGACCGTTGCCCGCACCGCGGCACCGCGCTGTCGCTGGGCAAGCTGCAATCGGGAGAACTGGTCTGCCCGTACCACGGCTGGCGCTTTGCGGCCGATGGCCGCTGTACCCATATCCCGCAGCTGGAGGACCCGGCGCGCGTGCCAGAGCGCGCGCGCGTGGAGGCGTGGCGCTGCATGGAGAAGCTGGGCCTGGTCTGGGTGGCGCTGGAAGAGCCGCGCTGGCCCCTGCCCG